>NZ_CAWQJR010000024.1:0-66260 GCF_963894935.1 Xenorhabdus sp. PB61.4 | reverse complement strand
TGTCTATATATTATTGCGAAATCATGTGTATTCATCATGATGAATATTTATAAAAATCACATAATTAAAATAAAAGTGAAACAAATTCATTAATAATTTTACAACACCAAAAGCAAACCCTATCGAATTTAAAAAGGAGTTCAGGTGTTTATTTCAAAAGATTTAGTAAATTTTATTGTTGTAGCCAAAAATAAATCAATAAATAAGGCAACAAAGGAGCTTTTTATAACAGAGTCACCAATTAGCCGAAGCTTAAAAAAACTGGAGTTTTCATTAGGTGTAAAACTCTTTGTCAGAAAAAGCCAAGGGTTAATTCTAACGGAAGAAGGAGAGTGTTTGTACAATAAGGTTTTTTCAATTTATGAGGAACTTAAAAATATTGAAAATGACTACAAGAATCATAAGTCGCCATATGATGATGTTTATAGAAAATAACATAATGTTTTAATTTAATAAATGACTTTATTTGTGAGCCTGAACAAGGGTTCATAACAAAATAGCAAAAAAGAGTAGAGCCACTTTATATATTAATAATGAAATTAACTTTAATCATTATTTCTTTATTTATCTTTGCTGTCAATTTTTAATAAGTGCTTATTTAAGCCACACTTTACTTATATAAATTGCTACATTCTCATTGAAATATTAAGGAGTATTTATGAATACATATGAAATTGAAACTATAGAACAACCAAGCCAAAATGGCTATGAAGATCACAAAGATTTACCTGATAATACCCCATTATCTAAGATAGCTATGCTGGGCAGCCATGATGCAGGAACCTATGCTTATAGTAAAAGGAGAAATAAAAATAGAATACCCAGAAGTTTAGGGGAGGCATTTCCTGGTGCATTTAAAACCCAAAATAAAACCTTGGTAGAGCAAGCGAAAGCAGGAGCGAGATACTTCGATATTCGCGTAGCGCGGAACAAAGATAACTCATTTAGTTTTTTTCATGGCCCTAGTGTTGCGAGCGGGAATGCTGTTGATGATGTTATAGAATTGTTGCAGTATGCAGCAAAAAATACCAATAACTTTTATCTCATCAAATTTGTATTTAAAGGAGAGAGTAAGAAGAACACTGTTTCTAGAGAAAATGCAGCGTCAGATGTGTTTTTAGAGACAGTGCTCAAAAATTATCATGGTAATCTAATTACCAAGAGTGACACGCTAAATTTAGGAGATGCATCGGTTGATTTATTAAATAAAGGAAAAAATATTGGAATTATGGTGCATGGTTATAATGGAGTTGAGAAAAATTTTGTTTACCCCTATAAAAAGCAGGTTAACACACAATGGGCTAATAGAGCAAATGCAAAGGCTACAGCCAAGTTCCTTACTTCTTTTCATAAAAAACCTGCGCCCGAAAATAAACTTAATATTATTCAGACGAACATGCCATTTGCTTCTGTTAAACATGGTGAATTTACTAAGGGAGTAAAAAATTATTTATCTAGAAAGAAAAATATTTTGGCCGAGGCTATTGATAAGATTCTTCATCCAGGAATAATCAGTGCTGATTATATAGGAAACGATAATAGTGCAACCCCAGAATTTATAAAGAGGATTAAATTACATAATCAGGAATTGATGAGGCAATAGAAAATTCAACGGGAACGAATTTATTAGTCTCAGGTGGAAGGTAGGGACTTTTCATCAATCTCTAAAAATTTAATAATTTTTGTTACTAATTAATTATTTTTCTATAAAAATAAAAAAGGAGAAATATGCCAAATTTTAAACTCTTTGATAATTAAACATAACAATCCTCTTAAATTAAAACAAAAATGCCGATTTTAAATATCGGCATTTTACTGTGAAAGAAGGCGATTAATTTAATGTTTTAACGTTTCAATTTCTTCCCGGCTCAGTCCGGTACTGGTGGCGATAATATCCAGACTGACACCATGCTGTAATAATGCGCGAGCCGTTTCCAGTTTACCTTCGGCCTTGCCTTCTTCTCTGCCTTGTTCAAGACCCTGCTCGCGCCCTTTTTGCTCAAGCTGTTCTGCAATAGTCATCAACATCGTTTTATGCTCCGGAGATTGTTCAATGAGTTGATGGACAAATTGTGAGATATCCAGAGTATGCCCATTCAGTAAAATATAGCTTAACACAACATTGCGTTGTTCAACCGTATTATAACCTGCATTCAATAAGGCCACCAATTGGGGGATCCACTCCAGCATATCCCGACAACGGATGTGTTTTTGTACCAACTCCATTAAAGCAATGCTTTTATGCGTCAGGATTTCTTCATCGCTAAACGCAGTGATATCTACCAGTGGAAATGCCTGATGATATAAGCGAGTAGCCTGTTCGGGGAGTGTGAAACAATCCAGCCACCGGTTTGAGTAAGGATATGGCCGAACCTCACCATGATAAAACAGTAAGGGAACCACCAAAGGCAGTTCAGTATGCCCTTTTTTCAGGTGAGCGGCCATTGCTGACATCGCATAATACATCAATCGCCAGGCCATTAAGGTATCAGGAGTGGATTGATGTTCAATCAGGCAGTAAATGTAACCGACTCCCTGCGTTGTCTCAACGGAATACAACACATCACTGTGCAACTGGCGTAAATGCCGATCGACAAAACTGCCGGGTTCCAGTTTCAGTGTGGTTAAATCACACAAAGACTGAATCTCACTTGGCAGATAAAGGGATAGAAATTCCTTGGCTGTTTCAGGTTGCGTTAAAAAATGCTTGAATAACGCATCATGGTTAGGCTGTTTTTCTTTTTTTGCCACAACATATCCCTCTGTTTTATCGCTCAGTCACCGGCCTTGATTGTCAGGACGATAATCTTTATTGAAGGCCGATAAATGTACAATATATTATCGGCTGCTCCAATATCGAAGCCGCTTAGTCAGTCCCGTATCGGCTTTTGAGCGATATAACGACTCATGACGCTTCCTCTCTCAGAATGCATTTCAATCTGAACCCAGTAAATCCTGCAAATCTCCCCAGAACTCACTTTGCCTTGCCAGTTGGCGCTGTTCTTCAATCATGTCCTCCAGTATTTCCGGCGTTGTTAGTGGATTTGCCAGCACAACGCGAAAAACAGTCGTTGGTTGTTTATTCCATTGCGCAGGTTTAATGCTGGTACGTGAAACAAATGTTTTTCCGGCAGAGCGCTGCATGGTCTGGATATTCTGATTGAGGGCATTAAGCATGTCCTGTACTTTTTGTCGTATCAGCTCAGAACCTTCATGCATCAGTTTAATTGCAGCGGGTGGGGCGTAGCGGTAAGTCAACAGACAAAGCTGCGGTTCGCTGATTAGTTCGAAATCTTCCTGTTGGTGAATGAAGTCCGCAAACTGATGTGCTTTCTCAATGCCTGCATCTATCAGAGCTGCCATTCCTTGTCGCCCAAGTAGGTGAAGGTTACTGTGCAGCATCAGCGACATCGCGCTACGTGAACCTTCCAGAGTATGTCTGCCCAGATCTTTTGATCCCTTACGTAAGATGTAATTAGCATGCTGCTCAATAGCATCGGCCATAGTGGGCTGACGGAATAGCACCATGCCTGATCCCATCGGGACGTACATCTGTTTATGTGCATCAATAGTCACGCTATCCGCACGCTCGATGCCCTTGAATAAGTGCCGATAGCGTTCTGATAACAGGCTGGCACCTCCCCATGCGGCATCGACGTGAAAATGACACTGTTCCCGTTCAGCAATATCAGCCAGCGCATCCAGCGGGTCGATAGAGCCTGTTTCGGTACTGCCAGCGATGCCGACAATTGCCATCGGTTTGATATTACGTCGGCGCAGTTCCTGTAACTGAATGAGAAGGTCATCAAGACAAATTTTCCCGTCTTTGTCAGTGGCGATTTTAACCAGTGCATCCTGCCCAAGACCCAGCACATCAACGGCCTTTTTCAGTGAGTAGTGTCCCAGTTCTGATACCAGAATCGCCAGTCCGCTATAGCCATAATGGATGAGTCCACGGGCTAATCCTTCACGAGCAAGTCCGGCAAAGTCGTCATCTGCGGGCATAAGCTGATTCCGGCATGCCCATAATGCAGTCAGGTTAGCCACGGTTCCGCCGGAGCAGAAGCTCGCCAGCGCATGATCACCATTGTGAAGCCATTTTTGATAGAAGTTGTCATCATAGTTGTAAACGAGTTTGTGCATCATTCCCAAGACCTGACGCTCCAGCGCGGTCAGGGCGTGGGAGGTTTCCAGTTTGACGACATTTTGGTTCAGCGCTGTCAGTATCTTCCCCAGCGCCGGTAAGTGCAGGGGAAGAGCGGATGTCATATGGCCCACAAAGGCAGGTGAGGAAACAGGCATAACCTGATTAAGCACATTTTCGCTCAGATACCGGGTGTATATTCCGGTATCAACCGGGCATTCCGGTATGCTCACGGAAGAGAACTGTTTTTCCAGTTCTTCAAGGCTGCATACCGGCCTGTTTAACCTATCATGACAATAGCTGACCGGGTTATCTGTGATGTCCGCTTCCAGTGCGGACAGCGCCTGCGCACCGATATTTGTCATAAATGGGTTGAGAAAATCCTGCATAGTTTGCCTCTTTAGACTTACCTGATTGTATTTGCCAGTTTCTGCCAGAGTTTACCCACCCAGAGTTTGGTTGATGGAGTGGATAACATGGTCATATGATTGCCGGACACAGGCATCGCGTCCAGTTTTGCAACATGTGTGCGCCACTGAGTTTCGCGGTTTTTTATTTCATCCGGGTTCTCGTCTTCTGCACTAATCAGATGGACGAGCCCTTCATAACGTGCCCGGGGAATATAGCGGGTGTTCAGGTTAGCCTGCATAACGCGAATGATCCCTTGCAGTAGTGATATTGATGTTTTTGCCGGGAAAAGGCCGGCTTTTATTAGGGCATTGTGTAAAAGCTGCTGCTGCTCATCCTGTGTCAGATTTTCAAAATCCTGTCGGGTGAGAGGAAGCGGCTGATCTAATATCATATCGTAGATATCAATCAACTCCATTATCGTCTCAGTATGGCTGACAGGCTTATGGATAGAGCCTTGCTGGCTGGGTTCGTCTGTATCAACAAGAATGAGGTCAGCGACCTGTTCGCCCTCGGCCTGTAGTTGTAAGGCGATTTCAAAGGCGATCCAGCCACCAAAAGAGTGGCCTAACAGATGATAAGGTCCGTGAGGTTGAATCTCACGAATAGTCCGGATGTAAGCTCGGGCTGCTCCTTCAACGCTGGTATGCGGATAATTGTGCTCAGCAGTAAAACCACGGGCCTGTAAAGCATAAATGGGTAGTTGCGACGGGAATGATAACGCCAGTTCAAGCAGGCTGGACGGGCTGGCTCCTGCTCCGGGCAGACAGAATAGCGGGGATACTGATTTAGAACCCAGCTGAATGATAACACGCGGGTCGAAAGCCGGAACGGCCTGTATCTGCTCAGTGATTGAATCTGCAATCTGATTAAGGAAAGGAGGCTGCATAATAGAAAAGTGCGTTCCGCCAATCGGGCAGAGTACAGAATGGTGCCCGGCGATATCGTGCCAGCCATGCCAGCGGTCACGATTGATTGACTCATCTGCGGTATAGAGATGAACAGACAGGGATGACTTGGGCGGAACATAGTCTTGTCCCAGCCGGGTGATCAGTTTAGAGGCATAAGTACGCGTAAGGATATCCTTCTGCGTGATATCCGCCGGCACCCATTGATGCTCAATGCAGTAATCAATAACCTGCTCCAGACTGCTGAGTTTGTACAGTGCTTCCAGCGCCTGTTCATCATCAATATTCTTCTGAGTACGCAGTGAATCAATGATTAACCCGATTTGCTCAGCTGTTTTATCTTCACTTTCCCTGTCTTCATGAAGCGTATTGTTATCAGTATCGTCATTGTCATAATTATAGGTGTCAATCATGCCAAGGAATTCCACGACTTCATTATTATTGAGCAATTGTTGAGCAATTTCATAGGCAATCAGGCCACCAATAGACCAGCCAGCCAGACGATACGGTCCCTGAGGCTGAATGCGGCGGATTGCCTGAATATGGCAGGTTGCAAGTTCTTCAATGGAGCTGGGTTGCTGTTTCAGTGTATGAATGCCAAGCGCCTGTAGTGCGTAAACGGGAAGCTCAGCCGGCAGTAGCGTTGCCAGTGGAGAATAAACCAGCGGATCGCCGGAAGTCTCGTGTATCAGGAATAGTGGAGGTAAAGAGCCAGACGGGCTTAATGGTACTGGGTTTGCATCAAACGGCGATTCTGGTACTGCAAGGTGTTTATCCACCGCGGTAGCCAGCTCACATAAGGTGGGGTGAGCAAACAAAGCGGTCAGCGGAGCTTCCATTTCCTGTTCCTTCATTCGGTTTAGTAGTTGTATTGCGAGTAATGAGTGACCACCCAGTTTAAAGAAATGGTCATAACGGCCAACTCGCTTCAGTCCCAATAGATCCTGCCAAATCTGTGCCAGCGCGATCTCAGTTTCGCCCATCGGGGCGGCATAATTATGTACTATCATTGCGGATAAATCAGGAGCAGGTAGTGCCTGCCGATCAAGTTTACCATTAGGGGTTAATGGGAAAGCCTCCAAAGTCACAAAAGCACTGGGTAGCATGTACTCAGCAAGATGTTGGGCAAGTTGCCGGCGAAGTTCAGCCGGGACTAACTTAGCGCCCATATGCGGTAATAAGTAAGCAACCAGACGTTCTTGTCTGCCTGTTTGTCCATCAACAGTGTCTTCACGGATAATGACGACCGCTTCACGTACTCCATCACATTTTGCCAGCCGGGTTTCTATTTCACCGGGTTCAACTCGGAAGCCTCGTATCTTAATCTGAAAATCATTACGGCCAAGATATTCGATATTGCCATCCGGCAACCAGCGCCCGAGATCGCCGGTTTTATACATCCGCTCATTCGGATAGGCAGAAAAAGGATCGGGCAGGAAGCGCTCAGCCGTCAGTTCTGGCTGATTCAAATAACCACGGGCCAATCCGGTACCGGCGATATAGATTTCGCCAATGACACCAACGGGGATCAGTTGCCTGTCAGGGTTAAGAATATAACAGCGGGTATTGGCAATGGGACGGCCGATTACGGAGACATCCGGGATAGTGCGCGCAGCATCGTACTCATACCATGTCGCATCACCATTAATTTCAGATGAACCATAAAAATTAAGCAGCCGGATCCACGGATAATTTGTGACGACCTGTCGTGCCAGTTCGGGTGTCAGCTGTTCCCCGCTGCAAATCAATATCCTGATAGATTTCAGGGAGTGTTCATCATTATTCTGGATTAAGAACTTTAACAGGGAAGGAACGATGACCAGTAAATTCACACCAGCATGTTGTAGGCTTGCGCGGAAACGGACAGGATCTTTCACCTCATGGTTGTCGAAAACCACCAGTCGCCCCCCTGCTAATAGGGTGCTCAGTGTTTCTGTTATCGAATCAGCGAAGCTGATACTGGTTTTCAGTGCTGTGATAAGCGGAAGTGTCACTATATCGTTCACAAACCACACGTCATGCACAAACCACAATAACCGGTTACTCAGAGCCCGGTGGCTGCTCATGACACCTTTAGGAACACCCGTTGAACCGGACGTGTAAATAACATAGGCCAGATGCTGATCTGTTATACCGGATACTTCCGGGTTATGTTCTGGTTGTGTCTCCATAAACGGTGCCCGGATATCTAAAAGGATTATTGGCAGAGCGTCCGCAGATTCTAAATCGCTTAACATATCGGGATAAATGGCCTGATAGATTTCAGACTGAGTCAGTAATGTTACCGGAGCGGAATCTTTGAGCATATACTTCAGCCGCTCTGCCGGATAGGCCGGATCAAGCGGAACATAAGCTCCACCGGCTTTAAGAATACCGAGTAAGCTGGCAACCATTTCGGGGCTGCGTTCGAGACACACCGCGACTCGATCATCAGGGCGCACACCCGATTCAATCAAATAATGCGCCAGATGATTAGCCCGGCGGTTAAGTTCACGGTAACTTATGGCCTGATCGTCAAATACTACCGCAATCGCATCAGGGAATTGTTCTGCCTGAGCTTCAAACAGTTTGTGGATCAGGCCACCTTGCGGATTGTCTGTTTGGAAGAAAGTAGCCTGAGTCGTATTAAAATCGACCAATAGTTGCTGCTGTTCCAATTCCGGCAGCATTGGGAGTGTCACAACCGCTTGCCTTTCATCAGCCGCCATTGCTGTCAGTATATTTGTGAAATAACCGACCATACGCTCAATGGTTGAATGATCAAACAGGTCAGTGGCATAGGACAGTGCGCCTGCCAGACCAGATTCAGTTTCAACCAGTGATAGCATTAAATCAAAATGGGTGGTGTGCTGTGTCTGTTCAAATGGAGTGAACTGTAACTCAGGTAAAATCAGCTGCTGAGCTGGCGTGTTATTTAAGGCCAGCATGACCTGAAAAACAGGGCTATAGCTGAGTCTGCGTTCAGGCTGTAAGGCTTCCACCACCTGTTCAAAAGGTAATTCCTGATGAGCAAAGGCTGCTAGCGCACTTTCTCTGACCTGTGCCAGTAAATCCACGACGTTCAGTTTCTCATCAAACTGAATACGCAATGCCAGTGTATTGACAAAGATACCCATTAATCCTTCGAGTTCAGGATACGGACGACCCGCAACGGGTGTGCCGATGACAATATCATCCTGACCACTGAGCCGGGCAAGGACAATGCCCCAGCCAGCCAGTACGGTCATAAACAGGGTCGTATTATGGCGCTTTCCAAGGGTTTTCAGTGAAGACAACACGCGGTTATCGAGGTGGAAAGCAACCTGACTACCAACATAGGTTTGTACTTTTGGGCGAGGCCGGTCAGTCGGTAGTGTCAGTAAAACGGGAGCATCTTTAAGTTGCCTACGCCAGAAATCACGTTGTTCAGCAAGGACAGTTTCCTGCAATAATTGATGTTGCCAGACGGCGTAGTCAGCGTATTGAATGGGAAGTGCAGGCAAAACGGCAGTCTGTCCATTGAGCGCTGTACGGTAGAAAACCCCTAATTCCCGCACCAGTATTCCGATTGACCAGCCATCGGTAATAATATGGTGCAGGGTGATCAGCAAGATGTGTTCTTCATCTGCCAGTTGCAGCAATTGACCACGGATAAGTGGTCCACAGGCAAAATCGAAAGGCGTCTGAGCTTCCCGTTCAGCAATTTCGGCAACCCGCTGGTTCTTCTCGGCTGTATCAAGCAGGCGCAGATCATGGCTGGATAAGTTAAAGCCGATATCAGCAGCATCAATATGCTGATAAGGCTGGTTTCCATTTGAGACAAACCGAGTGCGTAATCCCTCATGACGGGCTACAAGATTATCAAGCGCGGAGCATAACGCCTGACGATGCAGTCTGCCGGTCAGGCGTAATGCTGCCGGAAGATGGTAAGCAAGGCTGGCGGCAGGATCGAGCTGACCAAGAAACCATAACCGTTGTTGTGCAAAGGATAAAGGTAGCCTCTGGCTGCGATCTGCCACGGCTATCATAGTTTGGTTAGTCGTATCAGCCTCAGCAATAGCCTGCGCTAAATCCATCAGGACTGGCTGGGCAAATAATTGTTGCAGAGGTAACTCGCGTTTCAGCATTTGACGCACGCGGGCAGCCAGTTGAACGGCCAGCAGAGAATGCCCGCCCAGCTCAAAAAAGTGATCATATCGTCCAACTTGTTCCAGCCCGAGTAACTCCTGCCAGATTTTCGCCAGAACAGTTTCTGTTTCACCAACCGGAGCCGCATAATCACGGGTAGCAATAGCCGATGAATCCGGAGCAGGGAGTGCCTTGCGATCCAGTTTGCCGTTAGGCGTTAACGGAAGCGCATCTAATATCACAAAAGCCGTGGGCAGCATATATTCAGCAAGATGTCGGGCTAGCTGCTGGCGTAATTCAGCAGGGCTCAGACTCACGCCTTCTTGTGGGCACAGATAAGCGACCAGCCGTTTCTGGCTATTTTCATTAATAACTTTTTCACGGGCGATAACGACGGCTTCCCGTACGCCGTGGCACAACATTAGCTGAGCCTCAATTTCACCCAGTTCGATACGGAAACCACGTATTTTCACCTGAAAATCATTACGGTTGAGATATTCAATATTGCCGTCGGGTAACCAGCGGGCAAGATCGCCGGTTTTATACATGCGGGTATGGGATTCCGTTGAGAACGGATCAATCAGGAAGCGTTCGGCGGTAAGTTCCGGACGATTCAGATAACCCCGGGCAATGCTGATGCCCGCAATATAAAGCTCACCGGCGACACCAAGAGGCACTGGACGGCAATATTCATCAAGAATATAGATCTGAGCATTGGCGATCGGGCGACCGATAGGCGGCAGAACCGGCCAGTGTTCAATTTCCTTGTCTAAGGTATAGGACGTGACAACGTGACTTTCCGTCGGGCCATAATGATTATGTAACCGACAATGCCCCGCACGTTGCAGAAAACGACGGATGGCCGGGGTGATACGTAATTGTTCCCCGGCAGTAATAATATGGGCCAGACAGGATATATCGCTCTCATGACTATTGCCTGCGCGATGGCTGTCGGCTTCGGCAAGGTGCTGAAGGGCAATAAAAGGAAGAAAAACGCGGTTAATCTGTTTTTGCTGAATCAGCCGCAGGAGTTGCAGAGGCTCCCGACGCAGGGTTTCATCAATCAGCACCAGACAACCGCCTTCACTTAGCGTAGTGAAGATTTCCTGAAAAGCGACATCAAATCCCAGTGCCGCAAATTGCAGGGTTTTACCGTTTCTGGTGAGGCCTGAATCAGCCTGACGCTGCCATTGTAGTAAATTTGACAGAGTCATCAGTGGCATTTCCACCCCTTTAGGTAATCCGGTTGATCCCGAGGTGTAAATCACATAAGCCAGATGGTGAGGCTTCAACCCCATTGCTTGTGTATCTGGATTATGATCCGGCTGCCCAGCCAGATAAGGCTGCGGCTCGTCAAGCAACACGATAGTACACTCAGGGTTTAATGTCTCCACCAGTGCCGTTCGGGTGAGTAAAACTGTTCGGGTGAGTAAAACCACCGAAGCTGAATCTTTCAGCATATAGGCCAGCCGTTCAGCCGGATAAGTCGGGTCAAGGGGGACATAAGCACCGCCGGCCTTGAGAATAGCGAGTAATCCCACTACCATCTCCGGGCTGCGTTCAAGATAGATTGCTACGCGTGTATCAGGGCGAACACCTTGTGTCATCAGATAGTGCGCCAGCTGATTGGCACGGCGATTCAGTTCTCCATAACTCAGGGTTTGATCTTCGAATTCCACTGCGATTGCATCAGGGAATTGTTCTGCCTGAGTCTCAACCAGCGGATGAATTAACGCATTTTGTGGGTAACTTACCTGTGTGGCGTTAAAATCCACCAGTAACTGCCGTTTTTCCGGTTCCGATATGATCGGCAGGGTAGCGATGGTTCTGCTTTCATCGCTTACCATCGCTGCCAGTATATTGGTGAAATAACCCGTCATACGTTCAGCCGTGGTGTGATCAAACAAATCAGAGGCATAGATTAAAGCGCCTGCCAGACCGGATTCAGTTTCTGTCAGCGACAGGGTTAAATCAAAATAAGCGCCATGATGAGACTGCTCAACCGATGAAAGCTGTAAACCGGGCAATACCAGTTTCTGAGGAGGCGTATTATTCAGTGTCAGCATTACCTGAAAGATCGGGCTGTAACTGAGGCTGCGCTCCGGCTGTAAGGTCTCCACAACCTGTTCGAACGGCAGGTTCTGATTGGCATAGGCTGCAAGCGATTGTTCACGAACCTGCGCCAGCAAATCTGTCACTTTGAGTTCGCGACTGAATTTGACACGCAATGCCAGTGTATTCGCAAAGAAACCAATCAGGCCTTCCAGTTCTTTATGCGGGCGGTTGGCAACCGGTGTGCCGATAACAATATCATCCTGCCCGCTCAGGCGGGCGAGTACGATGCTCCATGCGCTCAGCAGGGTCATAAACAGTGTGGTATTGTGACGCTGACCTAATTCCTTAAGCAATGTCAGTAAGCGGGCATCAAGATGGAGAGGAACCTGCCCGCCCACATAGGATTGTACTGCCGGACGCGGGTAATCAGCAGGCAGTGTCAATAAAGCCGGAATGTCAGCAAGCTGGCGACACCAGAAGTCGCGTTGTGCATTCAGGGCCACTTGTTGCTGCTGATCGCGCTGCCAGACAGCATAGTCAGCATACTGAGTAGGCAATGGCAGTAAGGGGTTATCACTACCGTCAAGAGCAGACAGGTAAAAATCTCCCAGCTCACGCACGAGTATACCCAGTGACCAGCCGTCAGTAATGATGTGATGCAGGGTGAGTAACAATACATGCTCGTCATCAGCCAGCTGAAGTAACTGCCCACGCATCAGAGAACCCTGTGCAAAATCAAAAGGTGTCCGGGCTTCGAGATCGACAAGTTCAGTGACCCGGCGGGTCTGTAAAGCCGGATCAAGCTGGCGCAGGTCATGGCAGGGCAGGGAAAAACCGATATCAGCGGGATCGATATGCTGGTAAGGATGCCCGTCGATGGAGATAAAGCGGGTACGCAGACTTTCATGGCGGGCAATCAGATGGTTGAGTGCGCTAGTCAGTGCCTGCCGATTAAGTAAGCCAGTAAGACGCAGTGCCGCCGGAAGATGGTAGGCGAGGCTGGCAGCCGGATCGAGTTGCCCCAGAAACCACAGCCGTTGTTGAGCAAAGGAGAGCGGCAGAAGCTGATTGCTGTTAGCGCTGGGGATAATGACTTGCGCTGTCGTTGCCGCATCAGCAAGGGTATGTGCTAATGCCACCAGTACTGGCTGGTCAAAGATTTTCTGTATGGGTAACTCACGCCCAAGCATCTGACGAATGCGGCCAGCAAGCTGAATTGCCAGCAGGGAATGACCACCGAGTTCAAAAAAGTGGTCATAGCGACCGACTCTTTCCAGCCCCAGCAGTTCCTGCCAGATTTGTGCCAGAACAATTTCAGTTTCACCAACCGGAGCCACGTAATTCTGAGTCACAATCGCGGAACTATCCGGTGCAGGAAAGGCTTTGCGATCCAGTTTACCATTTGGTGTCAGCGGGAATGCCTCTAACGTGACAAAAGCACCGGGCAACATATACTCAGCAAGATGCAGGGAAAGTTGCTGGCGTAGTTCAGCCGGGATCAGTTCAGTTCCCTCATGTGCACGCAGATAGGCAACCAGACGTTGCTGATTGGGTTCATCTTCACGTACCAGAACGACGGCTTCCCGTACACCGTGGCACTGTAATAACTGTGTTTCGATCTCACCCAGTTCAATGCGGAAACCACGCAGCTTAACCTGAAAATCATTGCGCCCGAGGTACTGGATATTTCCGTCCGGCAGCCAGCGAGCCAGATCACCGGTTTTATACATCAGCCCGTTCGGCTGGGAAGAAAAGGGGTCGGGCAGGAAACGCTCATCCGTCAGTTCCGGGCGATTCAGATAACCACGGGCTAACCCGGCACCGGCGATATAGATTTCGCCAGTGACACCTAACGGAACCAGTTGCCTGTCAGGGTTCAGAATATAGCAGCGGGTGTTGGCGATTGGACGCCCGATGATTGATACATCCGGTACGCCACGCTCAGCGTTATATTCATACCAGGTTGCGTCACCATTAATTTCAGATGAACCATAAAAATTGAACAATCGGAGCCACGGATAATTTGTCACTACCTGCTGTGCCAGTTCGGGTGCCAGTTGTTCTCCGCTGCAAATCAGTATCCTGACTGATTTCAGGGCATGCTCATTACTATCCTGTATTAGGAGTCTTAGCAGGGAAGGAACGACAACCAGTAAATTCACCTCAGCATGCTGTAAACCAGCACAGAAGCGGACAGGATCTTTGACCATATGGCTGTCGAAAACCACCAGCCGTCCTCCAGCCAGTAATGTTCCCAGTGTTTCTGTTACCGAATCCACAAAGCTGATACTGGTTTTCAGCGCGGTGATAAGCGGGAAGGTGACTATATCGTCCACAAACCATATATCGCGTACAAACCACAACAGCCGGTTACTCAGGGCATGGTGGCTGTTCATGACACCTTTAGGCACACCTGTTGAACCGGACGTGTAAACAACATAGGCCAGATGCTGATCCGTCATACCGGATATTTCCGGATTATGCTCTGGTTGTTCTTCCATAAATGGCGTCTGGATATCGAGCAGGACTTTCGGCAAAGATTCCGCAGAATTGGGTAGGATATCGGCGTGAATAACCTGACAGGTCGATAGCTGAAACAGTAATGCGACCGGAGCAGAGTCTTTGAGCATATAAGCCAGTCGTTCAGACGGATAGGTCGGATCAAGCGGCACATAAGCTCCACCCGCTTTGAGAATAGCCAGTAATCCCACCACCATTTCCAGCCCCCGTTCGACACAGATAGCAACCCGGTCATCAGGGCGAACACCCAATGCAATTAAATGATGCGCTAAGCGGTTAGCGTGGCGATTCAGCTCGCCATAACTGAGTGATTGCTGACCGTGTACCACCGCAATGTCATCGGGGTGATGCATGGCTTTGGTTTCAAATAGCTGGTGGATAAGTGCACTTTGTGGGCTGTCTGTTGGCAGGAAAAGCGCCTGAGTCTGATTGAAATCCAGCAATAATTGCTGTTGTTCCGAAGCCGGAATGACCGGCAACGATAAAATCGGTTGCTGAGGGTTATGAGACAGGGCATCAGCCAGACCACTGACCGCGGTGAGCAGGTACTGGAGTATACGGTCAGAATCGATTCCGGTTACGGTCTGTGCCTTCAACCGGAAATCTTCGCCTAAATCATCCACGGTGAGTGTGACAGGGTAGTTAGTCTGCTCTTCTGCTGCCAGAACCCGTATGCCTTCCCAGGTTGTACTGACTGTTTCTGTTTCATTACTCTGGCTATGCCGGTAATTCAGTAAGGCGCTGAACAGGGGCATCGGCTGAGCCACGCCACTGCATTGTTGTGCCAGTGATAGCGGAGCCTGTTCATGTTCCAGCAGATTAGTCAGATTGCGATAAGTGGCCTGTACGACTTCCTGAACACTTGCTGTTTTCTGCAAATTGCGGTCAGTCAGGGAAATCCGGACTGGTAGGGTATTGATAAACATGCCCAGTATGCGCTTAACCCCGGATATTCCCTGTAAACGGCCCAGTAATACAGAGCCAAAGACAACATCGTCATGACCGCTGGTATGTGCCAGCACCTGAGCCCATGCGACGTGGAACAGTACGCTGGGGCTGACACCCAGATGGCGGGCCTGAGTACGGATATGCTTTGCCAGAGCCGGATCAACCGCTAGATGAGACTGATGAATAACACGGTTATCGTTTGGTATTCTGACGATGCCGAATGGCGCAGTGGGTTCAGTAAAATCAGCAAGCTGGGTGCGGAAATAGTTCTCATGTACTGAAACCGGCACATTTAGAATTCGGGCGATAAAATCCCGGTAAGGTAGAGCCACTGGCAGTAATTCCGACTGCCCCTGCAATACCTGAGCGATTTCGGCAAAAATCAGCTCCAGTGTCATATGGTCGCTGACCAGATGGTGAAAACGCAGAGACAGCAGCCATTCATCCTGTGCTGCATCATAAGCAATATCAGCAGAGAATAACGGGGCGAGGTTCAGATTGAGGCGATTATGGTGCGGGTCAGTGTGAGCACTTAGCTGTGATAGCACTTCGTTTTCAGTTGTCGGTATGAAGTGATGAATATGCAGTGGTGCCCGACGCCAGACTACCTGAACAGGCTGAGCCAGATCCTGCCAGTAAGCAGAGGTGCGCAGAATATCATGACGATCGATGATGTGCTGCAATGCGGCCAGAAAGGTATCAAGGCGTTCACGGCTGTCAAAGGCCAGCAGGCTTTGCAGCAGGTAATCATCCCCATGAGTCTGCAATAAATGATGAAACAGAACCCCTTCCTGTAGCGGTGCCAGTGGGTAAATATCCTGTATATTGCTGACTCCGCCGGGAATGGTTGCGGCAATGGCATCTATCTCTGATTGTGACAGCGTCACCAACGGTAGCATATCCGGAGTAAGCGTCGTGCAGTCTGCGGTAATGAGGTTAGGGGGTACTACAAAAGCGGGAGTATCGCGCTGATAGACTAAAATCGCCTGCGCCAGTTCGCTCAGGATAGGGGCTGCAAATACATTCCGTACATCAAGCCGTAACCCAATATTGTGCAACCGGTCAATCATGCTGACAATCATCAGGGAATGCCCGCCGAGTTCGAAGAAGTGATCATGCCGACCAACTTTTTCCAGCCCCAGCAACGTCTGCCAGATCCGGGCTAACGCGATTTCCATTTCGCCTGCGGGGGCTTCATAGCCTCGGCTGATTACCGCTGACTGATCCGGAACGGGAAGCGCCTGACGATCCAGCTTGCCATTGGGCGTCAGCGGGAAGGCATCAAGGATGACAAAGGCACTGGGCAGCATATAATCAGCAAGGCGCTGAGCGAGTTGCTGACGTAATTGTGCAGGAGCCAGTTCAATGCCATCCTGAGCCAGCAGATAAGCAACTAATTGTTTCTGGCTGCCTGTTTTTTCCGCCGTAGATGCTTTTTCGCGTGCGATAACCACGGCTTCGCGCACGCCGTGACACAGCATCAGTTGTGTTTCGATTTCTCCCGGCTCGATGCGAAAACCACGTACTTTCACCTGAAAGTCATTACGACCGAGATACTCAATGTTGCCATCTGACAGCCAGCGACCCAGATCACCGGTTTTATACATACGCGCATTCGGAACAGGGGAGAATGGATCGGCAAGGAAACGTTCCGCCGTCAGTTCAGGGAGATTCAGGTATCCACGAGCGACTCCGGCTCCGGCAATATAAATTTCGCCAGTGACACCAGACGGAACCAGTTGCCTGTCAGGATCCAGAATATAGCAGCGGGTATTAGCAATTGGGCGTCCGATGACGGAGACATCCGGCACACCACGCGCTGCATCGTATTCATAACAGGTTGCGTCACCATTAATTTCTGCTGAACCATAGAAATTAAACAGCCGGAGCCACGGATAATTGGTGACGACCTGCTGTGCCAGTTCGGGTGCCAGCCGCTCTCCGCTGCAAATCAGTATCCTGACTGATTTCAGGGCCTGTTCATTACGAACCTGCATTAAGAGCTGTAAAAAGGAAGGAACAACGACCAGTGAATTCACACCATAATGCTGTAGACCTGTACAGAAGCGGGCAGGATCTTTCACTTCGTGGTTGTCGAACACCACCAGCCGTCCTCCCGCCAGTAATGTACTCAGAGTTTCTGTTACCGAATCCACAAAGCTGATACTGGTTTTCAGTGCTGTGATAAGCGGGAAGGTCACTATATCGTCCACAAACCACATATCGCGTACAAACCACAACAGCCGGTTACCCAGTGCATGGTGGCTGCTCATTACGCCTTTGGGAACGCCCGTTGAACCGGAGGTGTAAACGATATAAGCCAGATGCTGATCCGTTATGCCGGGTATCTCTGGATTATGCTCTGGTTGCTCCTCCATAAACGGCGTCTGGATATCAAGCATGATGACGGGCACTGTATTGGAATGAATGGCCTGACAGGTTGACGGCTGAACCAGTAATGCGACCGGAGCGGAATCTTTGAGCATATAAACCAGTCGTTCGGCCGGATACGCCGGGTCAAGCGGCACATAAGCACCACCCGCCTTAAGAATACCCAGTAATCCCACTACCATTTCCGGACCCCGTTCGACACAGATAGCAACCCGGTCATCCGGGCGTACACCTAAGGCAATCAGATGATGAGCCAGCCGGTTGGCGTATTGATTCAGTTCTGCATAGCTGATTACCTGATCCCCGTGGATGATGGCTGTAGTATCAGGGTGCTGTGCTGCCTGAGCTTCAAAAAGCGTGTGGATGAGAACATTTTGAGGGTTTTCTGTTTGGGGTGTTTGTGTTGCATTAAACTCCACTAACAATCGCTGTTGCTCTGAAGCTGACAGCATCGGTAATCTGGCAACGGGTTGCATGGCATCTGCTGTCATTGCCATCAGTACTTGTTTCAGATAACCGATCATACGTTCAATGGTGGCAGCATCGAACAGATCAGTGGCATATTCCAGTTCACCCAATAACCCGGCTTTGGTTTCAGTCAGCGATAAAGTCAGATCAAAATGAGTACTGTAACGTACCTGTTCCACCGGCGTCAGTTGCAGGCCGGGCAGGGTTAATGTTTTTGCCGGTGTATTATTCAAGGCCAGCATAACCTGAAAGATTGGGTTATAACTCAGGCTACGTTCGGGTTGTACTATTTCGACCACCTGCTCGAAGGGCAATTCCTGATGGGCATAGGCAGCAAGTGACCGTTCACGGATTTGTGTGAGTAACTCTGCAACTGTCGGGGATTCACTGAATGTGACCCGCAACGCCAGTGTATTGACGAAGAACCCAATTAAACTCTCAAGCTCATTTCCCGGCCGATTGGCGACGGGGGTGCCGATAACGATATCATCCTGTCCGCTCATTCGGGAGAGAACGATACTCCAGCCTGCCAACAGTGTCATAAACAGAGTAGCCTGATGGCGTTGTCCGAATAATTTCAGTGCCTCTGACAAGGATGCATCAAACTGAATTGGTATTTGTCCGGCGGTATAACCCGGACTGGCAGGACGAGGGCGATCGGTGGGGAGTGTCAGTAAAGCCGGTGCATCTTTAAGCTGACGGCTCCAGAAATCACGTTGTTCCGCGAGAACATCACCCTGTAACCAATTCCGCTGCCAGAGCGCATAATCGGCGTACTGAATAGGCAGTGGCGGGAGTGATGTATCACTATTATTTTCGGAGTCATTATTATCGGAGTCATTATTATCTGGGCCGCATTCCACGCGGTAAAGGGTGCTCAGTTCATGTGCCAGTACACCAATTGACCAGCCATCGAAAATAATATGGTGCTGAGTGAACAACAAGACATGATCGTCATCAGCTAATTGTAATAACTGACCCCGGATCAGCGGGCCTTGGGTCAGGTCGAAGGGGGTTCGGGCTTCAAGTGCGGCAATGTCGGCGATATGCTGCATATGCGTTTCTGAATCCAGCGTACGCAGATCCTGATAAGTCAGGGTAAAGCCCGTGTCAGCAGGGTCAATATGCTGGTATGGCTGACCTTCGGTAAGCATAAAACGGGTACGGAGAATTTCATGGCGGGCAACCAGCCGATTGAGGGTGGCTATCAGGGCATGGTGATTCAGTTGTCCGGTCAGGCGCAGTGACATGGGAATATGATAAGCCAGACTGGCCGCTGGTTCGAGCTGGTGAAGAAACCACAGACGTTGCTGTGCAAAAGATAATGGCAGGGGCAGATCACGGTCAGCGTGCTGAACAGGCGGTCGTTTCTGGTGCTGCTGAGTTTGTAATTGCTCTTTAAGTTTCTTTTTCAAAACAGCCCGTTTCAGATCCTCAAGATTCATATCGCTCTTTATCATTTGTCGCTGTCTCCACCTAACATTGCCATTAATTCCTCTGCGGACATTGAATCCAGTGTGTCCTGAAGGGAGTCAATATTGTTTTGTCCCACCGCTTCCTTTTGTGCTGCGAAAATGATTTCTGCCTGATCCGCCAGTCTGGGGGAAAGAAACAGTGAAGCGATGGGGATCTCAACCAAAAATTCATTCTGAATGCGGGTTGCAAGCTGACCTACCATCAGTGAGTGACCGCCCAGTTCAAAAAAATGATCAAAGCGGCCTACACGCTCCAGCCCCAGCAGGCTTTGCCAGATTTTCGCCAGTGTTGCCTCTTCTTCATCGTTCGGCGCTTCATACTGGCGCGTGACAATAGCTGACATATCAGGCGCAGGCAGTGCCTGACGATCCAGTTTGCCATTGGGGGTCAGCGGGAAAGATTCAAGCGTGACAAAAGCGCTGGGCAGCATATAGTCGGCAAGGTGTCGGGAAAGCTGCCGGCGCAGTTCAGTTGGAGTCAGTTCAATGCCATCCTGAGCAATCAGATAGGCAACCAGTTGTTTCTGTCCTGCCCCGTCTTCGCGACTCAGAACAATCGCCTCACGCACACCATGACACTGCATCAGTCCGGCTTCAATTTCGCCCGGCTCAATGCGGAAACCACGCAGTTTGATCTGTTTATCAGTGCGACCGAGGTAATCGATATTGCCATCGGCAAGCCAGCGCCCTAAATCACCGGTTTTGTACATACGGGCATCAGGGTCAGAAGAGAATGGATCAGTAATAAAGCGTTCCGCAGTCAGTTCGGGGCGATTCAGATAACCACGGGCAACGCCGGAACCCGTAATATAAATCTCACCGGCAACCCCGACAGGAACAGGCTGGAGCTGTTTGTCCAGAATATAGATTTGCCTGTTGGCGATGGGTTTCCCGATAGGGATGTTGATTTCATCTTCACTGGCTTTTTCTGCCATGAACGGTATTTCATAAGTAGTGGCAATCGTTGTGGTCTCTGTTGGCCCATAGGCATTAATTAAATGCAGTGAAGGATATTTCGCGCGGAAACGCATGGTAGTACGGGGGTTTGCTTGTTCTCCTCCGAACAGGAGATAGCGTAAACCTGATAATGCAGGTGTAATCAGGTTGGCATACTGATTAAATAACGCCGTAGTCAGGAGCAGAGCACTCACTCTCTCTGATGACAGGCGTTGACCAAACTGATCGGGCTGTAATAGGGCTTTTTCCGGAAATAGCAGAATACGTGCCCCATAAGCCAGACCTGCCCAAACTTCCCATATTGCCGCATCAAATGACACGTTGGCACAATGTCCAATGCAGTCATCCGGCCCGATATCGGTAAAACCATTGTTGATAACCAGAGAAACGACATTCCGGTGTTCGACCATGACGCCTTTCGGTTGACCCGTTGATCCTGATGTATAAATGATATAGGCCAACTGGCGGGATGTTAATTCCGCTGACTGAACATCAGGGTTTTGGTGTGGTAACAATGCAGTGGTGTCTGATTCATTGTCCAGCAGGATCACCGGTAGGGTGCTGTTAAGTTTGTTATGCCACGGAGCCTGAGTCAGTAAGGCAATTGGCGAAGCATCTTCAAGCATATAGGTCAGCCGTTCAGCCGGATAGTTCGGATCAAGGGGAACGCAGGCCCCACCCGCTTTAAGAATAGCGAGCAGGCCGACTATCAGTTCCGGGCTGCGTTCGGCACAAACCGCCACTCGATCATCCGGACGCACACCCTGCGCAATCAGATAATGTGCCAGACGGTTAGCACGCTGGTTCAGTTCCTCATAGCTGAGTGTTTGATCTTCATAAGTCAGCGCAACAGCATCAGGGCGCTGTAATACCTGAGCTTCAAACAGCTGGTGGATCAACTTATCCTGCGGGAAGTCCGCCTGTCCGGTTTTACCACGGGTCGCGTTAAAATCTATTAACAGCTGTTGCCGTTCGGTTTCCGGCAGAATCGGCACATGCAGGATTAATTGCTGAGGATGATGTGTCATAGCATCAACCAAACCCGTGATGGCGGTTTGCAGATAGCGAGCAATCCGAACAGGGTCGATACCCGCTACCGCGTGGACAGACAAGCGGAAGTCTGAGCCTAAATCATCTACTGACAGAGTGATGGGATAGTTAGTGCCTTCTTTAGCCGCGATAACCCGCATACCTGACCAGCTGTTTTTGGGCGTTTTTTCTTCACTGGCCTGAGAGTGGCGATAATTCAGCAAGGTACTGAATAGCGGTATGGCGTGTTCTACACCGCTGCAACTTTGTGCCAGTGTTAACGGTGCCTGTTCATGTTCCAGCAGTCTGATTAAATCCTGATAAGTATCCTGTACCACAGCCTGTACGCTGCGCTCTGCGAGGGAAATCCGGATCGGCAGGGTGTTGATAAACATGCCCAGTATATGGTCAGCTCCAGCTCCGCCTTGCAGACGGCCTGACAAAACGGAACCAAAAACTACATCATCTCGACTGCTGGTCTGTGCCAGTACCTGCGCCCATGCGACATGAAACAGGACACTCGGGCTGACTTTCAGTTGTCGTGCCAGTGCACGGATGGAACCCGATAACTCAGGAGAAAGCGGGAGGTGTGCTTCCGTAATAGCGTTATTCTGTTCTGCTTCTGGATCTTCGTTATTCGGTATTGAAAGCACACCAAATGGTGCAGTTGGCGCATCAATATCAGCCAGCCGGGAACGGAAATAATCTTCGTGTTCTGAGGTAGTCTCACTCAGCGTTCGGGCAATAAAATTGCGGTAAGGCAATACGGCGGGCAAGGCAGTTTCCTGCTTGTGTAAGATAAGTGCAATTTCATCGAAAATCAGTTCCAGTGTGACATGATCGCTGACCAGATGATGAAAACGTAATACCAGCAGCCATTCATTTTGTATCGTATCATGAGCGATATCAGCAGTGAATAACGGAGCACGGGTCAGATCGATACGATGCTGGCGTGGATCGGTGTGAGCCAGCAGTTGTACCTGAATATTATTTTCCGTATCTGGAGTGAAGACGTTAATTTCCAGTGGTGCCTGACGCCAGACGATCTGAACCGGATGCTCCAGCCCTTGCCAGAAAACACTGCTGCGCAGGATATCGTGACGGTTGATAACTAGCTGTAAAGCAGATAAAAACTGGTCAAGGCGTTCGCGGTTATCAAAAGCCAGCAAACTCTGTAACAGGTAGGTATCCCCCTGAGTCTGCATCAGATGGTGGAACAGAATTCCTTCCTGCAAGGGGGATAACGGATAAATATCCTGTACATTGCCAGCGCCACCGGACACAGTTCCGACAATGGCATCAATCTGAGCCTGAGATAATGTCACCAATGGCAGCATCTCAGGAACAATCGCAGTGCAATCTTCAGGGATCAGGTTCTCAGGCACAGCAAAAGAGTCAGTATCCAGGCGGAGAGCCTGCGCCATATCAGCGAGAACCGGCGTGGAGAATACGCTGCGGATATCAAGGTGCCAGCCAATACGGCGTAGCTCTTCGATCAGGCTGACAATCATCAGTGAATGACCACCCAGCTCAAAAAAATGGTCATGACGACTGATCTGCTCCAGTCTCAGCAGTTGTTGCCAGATTTGTGCCAGCGCCGTTTCTGTTTCCCCTGTCGGAGATTCATAGTGGCGAGCCGCGAAAGCGGAAGCCTCTGGAGCAGGAAGCGCATCACGGTCAATTTTTCCGTTAGCGGTCAGCGGGAAATTATCCAGCATGATAAAAGCACTGGGTAGCATATAATCAGCAAGGTGTCTGGCAAGCTGCTGACGCAATTCTGCCGGTTCCGGTATCACTCCCGGCTGAGGCTGTATATAGGCAATCAGCCGTTTCTGACTTCCTGTTTTAGCGCCTGTTTTCTCATCACCGGTTTCTTCACGGGCGAGAACCAGTGCTTTTTGCACACCATGACACTGGGAGAGACGGCTTTCAATTTCGCCCAACTCAATGCGGAAACCGCGTATTTTGACCTGAAAATCATTGCGACCACAGTATTCAATAGTGCCATCCGGCAGCCAGCGTCCCAGATCGCCGGTCTTATACATTCGTGCATCAGGCTCTGAAGAAAACGGATTAGCCAGAAAGCGCTCAGCGTTGAGCTGCGGACGGTTAAGATAACCACGGGCAACTCCTTCACCGGCAATATAAATTTCGCCCGTTACCCCAAGAGGAACAGGCTGTTTGCCGGAGTCAAGAATATAGATCTGAGTATTGGCAATCGGGCCACCTATCGGCATTTTTCTTTCATTTTCAGTATGACCGCTTTCGATAAAGGGGATTTCATAAGCGGTGGAAAAAGTAGTGGTTTCCGTTGGCCCGTACATGTGTAATAAATGTTGTGGCGGATGTTCAGCCCATAACTGAATAGCAGGGCGGCTATCGGCCTGTTCGCCGCCAAACAGAACATAACGCAGGCCTGACAATATTGGGGCGATGAAGTCGGCATACTGGTTAAACAGGGCGGTAGTCAGAAATAAAGCGGTGACACCTTCTGATGACAGACACTGGCCAAAACAGGTCGGTTGTAACAGCGTATTTTCCGGTATTAACAGAAGTCTGGCGCCATGTACCAGCGCAGACCAGACTTCCCACGCTGCCGCATCAAATGAAATATTGGCGCAATGGGCAACACAATCATCGGGAGTAATATCGGCAACGTTATTATTGATAAGTAAGCGAATTACGTTGCGGTGCTCAATCATCACACCTTTAGGCTGGCCCGTTGAGCCTGACGTATAAATGATATATGCCAGATGATGCGAGGTCAGACCTGATGTCTGAATATCCGGATTGTGAGTGGGATAGCCAGCCAGAGGTGCTTCCTGCTCACTCAATAAATTATCCAGCAAAACGACAGGCACAAAGGTGTCCAGTTTGTCGTACCATGCTATCTGCGTCAGCAGAGCTACAGGTCTGGCATCCTCCAGCATATAGCTCAGCCGTTCAGCAGGGTAATGAGGATCGAGTGGCACATAGGCACCCCCCGCTTTCAGTATGGCAAGCAGACCGACTATCAGCTCCGGGCTGCGTTCGGCACAGATTGCAACCGGATCGTCCGGGCGTATACCCAGTGCCAGCAGGTGATGAGCCAGACGATTGGCATGGCAGTTAAGCTCAGCATAACTCAGTGTCTGCCCCTCGTAGCTTATAGCGATAGCATCCGGGCGCTGTAACACCTGCGCTTCAACTAACTGGTGAATGAGCGCATCTTGCGGGAACGCTGTCTGAGTGGCATTGAAATCCACTAATAATTGTTGCCGCTCTGAATCTGGCAACATCGGCAATGTGTTTACGGGCTGGTTATCATCAAACACCATTGCAGCTAATACATGGGTTAAATAACCCACCATACGCTCAGCAGTTGGGTGATCGAACAGATCGGCGGCATATTCTAAATCCCCGGCTAAACCTGTTCCGATTTCGTTCAGTGATAGGGTTAAATCAAAATGCGCCCCCCGATGCTTCTGCTCAATCGGCGTGAGTTGCAGTTCCGGCAGCGTGAGCTCCTGAGACGGCGTGTTATTTAAGGTCATCATCACCTGAAAAATCGGGCTGTAGCTGAGACTACGTTCAGGTTGCAGAGCTTCCACCACCTGTTCAAAGGACAAATCCTGATGGGCATAGGCCGCCAGTGACTGTTCCCGGATTTGAGTGAGGAGATCAGCCACACTCAGATCGTTATTGAAGGTGATACGTAAAGCCAGTGTATTGACGAAGAAGCCTATCAACCCTTCAAGCTCACGGAGTGGACGGTTAGCAACAGGGGTGCCGATAATAATATCATCCTGCCCACTAAGGCGGCTCAGTACAATACTCCACGCGGTCAGGAGGGTCATAAAAAGCGTACTGTTATGACGTTTCCCAAGTTCTTTCAGTGATGCCAGTAAAGAGGCATCAAGATGAAAGGAGACTTTGCCGCCGATATAGCTCTGTACTGCCGGTCGTGGATGATCAATGGGGAGTGTCAGCAGCGGCGGGGCATCTTTGAGTTGTTCACACCAGAAATCACGCTGTTTCGCAAGGCTATTTCCCTGCGCCTGTTCATGTAGCCAGACCGCATAGTCAGCATATTGAACAGGTAATGGTGATAAAGAGATATCATGACCCTCAAGGGCAGCTCGATAGAAATCCCCTAACTCCCGTATCAGCACACCAATAGACCAGCCGTCGGTAATAATATGATGCAGGGTCAGTAATAAAATATGCTCTTTATCGCTGAGACGAAGTAGCTGGCCGCGAATCAGCCGTTCCTGAGTAAAATCGAACGGGGTTTGCGCTTCGGTATCAATAAACTCGGTAATGCGCTCGGCGTGCAAAACCAGCGCCAGCTGGCTCAGGTCATGATAAGACAGAGTACAGCCGATATCGGCCGGATCAATGTGTTGACAGGGTTTTCCCTCCACTGACACAAAACGGGTTCTCAGGCTTTCATGGCGCTCAACCAGACGGTCGAGTGATGCGCTCAGCGCATGGCGGTCAAGCTGACCGCTAAGGCGGAGTATTACCGGCAGATGATAGGCCAGACTGGCAGCCGGTTCGAACTGGCAGAGAAACCACAGCCGCTGTTGAGCAAAAGATAATGGCAGTGGCTGGTTACGATCCGCGGGTTTTATCATTGACTGCTGCTGTTGATAACCCCGTGCTTTCAGTTGCTCTTCAAGCCTTTTCTCCATAACAGCACGTTTCAGATCATCGAGATTCATAGTAGTCCTTGTCATTATTTGTTATCTCCGCCGGTATCGTTTTTCCGGGTATCGTTTTCACCTAAAATTGCCATTAACTCTTCGGCTGACATCGCATCAAGATCGCTCTGAATTGATTCAATATCGTTGTCGCCGATTTCACTCATTTGTGCTGCAAAGATAATGTCTGCCTGTTCCATTAATTTGGGTGAAACAAACAGGGAAGTCAGAGGAACACTGACCATAAACTGGCTTTTTATGTGGGTTATCAGACGGATAACCATCAGTGAATGACCGCCCAGTTCAAAGAAATTGTCATGACGACTAATACGTGTCAGCCCTAACAGTTCCTGCCAGATTTGTGCCAGTGCTGTTTCTATCCTTCCCTGTGGCGCTTCATATTCATGTGTCACCACCGCAGAGAGTTCAGGCTCCGGCAACGCTCGGCTGTCCAGTTTGCCATTCGGTGTGAGAGGGAAAGCGGTTAGCACGACATAGGCACTGGGCAGCATATATTCCGCCAGATGTTCTGCCAGCTGGCGGCGCAGAACCGCCGGATCAAGTTCAGCGCCGTTTTGGGGCAGCAGATAGGCAACGAGGCGTTTATTCTCAGGTTTATCTTCACGAAGGATAACCACCGCTTCACGTACACCGTGACACTGTTCAAGCCTTGTCTCGATTTCACCCAGCTCAATACGGAAGCCCCGTATCTTGACCTGAAAGTCATTGCGGCCGAGATATTCGATATTGCCATCCGATGACCAGCGGCCTAAATCGCCGGTTTTATACATGCGCATACCGGGTTTACCGGCGAACGGATCGGGCAGGAAACGTTCGGTAGTCAGCTCAGGGCGGTTCAGATAGCCACGGGCAACGCCAGCACCTGAAATATAGAGTTCGCCTGCAACGCCTATTGGTACAGGCTGACCATAAGCATCAAGGATATAGATGCGTAAATCATCCAGAGGCTGCCCAATCAGGCTGCCATGCCTTGCGTGGATGTCTGCTTCCGTCAGTTCACGATAGGTAGCGTGTACGGTAATTTCCGTGATGCCATACATATTCACCAGACGGGTCTGTTCGGTAGGATTGCGGTCAACCCACGGGGCAAGGGTATGCAGCTCTAATGCTTCACCGCCGAATATGATACAGCGCAGTGTGTGCTGTTCATGCGGCATCATCTCCTGAGCGGCTATGAGCTGGCGGAAGGCACTTGGAGTCTGGTTCAGAATAGTGACTTGCTCACGGCAAAGCAGCTCATAGAACACCTGAGGCGAGCGGGCACATTCAGTCGGAATAACCACCAGCTTGCCACCGTAAGCCAGCGCTCCCCATAATTCCCATACCGAGAAGTCGAAAGCAAAGGAGTGAAACATTGTCCAGACATCGTTGTTATCAAACCGGAACCGTGTCTGTGTCGCCGTCAGCAGACGGGTAACATTAGCGTGTTCAACCATCACGCCTTTGGGTTTACCGGTAGAGCCGGAGGTATAAATCACATACGCCAGATGGTGTGGCATCACTCCCAGTGCTCGGGCATCAGGGTTATCGGCTGGCTGTTCCGCCAGTAACGATGCCTGAGTATCCAGTTCCATAATCGGAACAGCTATCACCGGCGCAGAGCGGAATAATTTTTCCGCTTGTGCTGCCTGAGTCAGCAGGATCTGCGGGGATGAATTTTCTAGCATGTAGGTCAGTCGTTCGGTCGGGTAAGCAGGGTCCAGTGGGACATAACCCCCGCCAGCCTTGAGAATAGCGAGCAGGCTGATAATCAGCTCCGGGCCGCGTTCGAGGCAGACGGCTATCCGATCATCCGGTTGTACTCCCTGCTTAATCAGATAATGAGCGAGCTGATTAGCGCGACAGTTCAGCTCGTTATAACTCAGTGTTTGTTCCGCAAATATAATGGCAGTGGCGTCAGGCGCACTGGCTGATTGTTCCTCAAACAACTGGTGTATCAGGATGTTGTGCGGGAATTCCACCTGATTAGCATTGAAATCGGTCAGCAACTGCTTGCGTTCTGTTGCAGGCAGGATTGAGATATCCCTCAGTAAATGTTGTGGGTTATGTGTCAGCGCATCAATCAGGCCATTAATTGCGGTGACCAGATAAGTGGCTATTCTGTTCGGATCAATGCCGGTTATTGTTTGTGAAATTAGCCTGAATCCGGTGCCTAAATCGTCCACTGACAACGTGACCGGGTAATTGGTACGCTCTTCTGCGGTCAGAATGCGAATGCCCGTCCATGCAGTGTCAACCGATTCAGCAGTCTGACTATGGCGATAATTCAGCAGGGTGCTGAACAACGGCATTGACTGCGGTACACCGCTGCATTGCTGTGCCAGAACCAGCGGTGCCTGCTCATGCTCCAGCAGCAGCATTAAATTGTGGAAGGTATCCTGAACCGCTTCCTGAACGGTGCAATCACCGACAGAAATCCGCATTGGCAGGGTGTTGATAAACATTCCTAGTACCTGCTCGGCTCCTGCTCCTCCCTGAAGCCGCCCCAACAGGACGGAGCCGAAAACCACATCATCACGACCGCTGGTTTTTGCCAGCACCTGCGCCCATGCCACATGGAACAGGACACTCGGGCTGACTCCCAGATGTCGCGCCTGAGTGCGGATCGCCGCTGCCAGTTCTGGGGCAATAGTGAGACAGGATTCAGTCACAGTTTCGCCGTCAGTCTGAACTTTCAGGATACCAAACGGCGCGGTTGGCTCGTCGATATCAGCAAGTCGGCTGCGGAAATAAGTTTCGTGTTCCGATTGCGGCACGTTCAGTGTCCGGGCGATAAAGTTGCGATAGGGCAGAACAGCAGGCAGTATTTTCGTATTCCCTGTCAGGAACAGCGCAATCTCTGCAAAAATCAGCTCCAGCGTCATATGGTCACTGACCAGATGATGGAAGCGCAGTGCCATTAGCCATTCATTGTGTTCCGGATCGTGAGCAATATCTGCGGTAAACAGCGGTGCACGATCCAGATTGATATGGTATCGGCGTGGATCGGTATGCTCTCTGAGTTGGGTAACAATATCGATGTCAGTGGCTGGCGTGAAAGTATTGATACTCAGAGACGCCTGACGCCAGACAACCTGAACCGGCTGAACTAAATCCTGCCAGTATGCCGCTGTTCGCAGAATATCATGGCGATCGATAACCTGTTGCAGTGCGTCCAGAAACGCATCAAGACGTTCGCGGGAATCAAAAGCGAGCAGGCTTTGCAGCAGGTAATTGTCACCCTGTATCTGTAACAGATGATGGAACAGGATCCCTTCCTGCAACGGTGACAACGGATAGATATCCTGTACATTGGCAGCTCCGCCGGGCACGGTAGCGACAATGGCATCTATTTCTGTCTGGGACAGTGCAACCAAAGGCAGCATGTCTGGTGTGATCAGCCGGCAATTTTCAGGAATGCCGTTAGGCGGCACGATAAATGTATCGTCAGTATCACGCTGAATAGTCTGTGCCATATCAGCAAGGACAGGAGAAATAAATACGCTGCGCACATCCAGTTGCCAGCCGATGAGACGTAACTCCTCGATCAGGCTGACAATCATCAGGGAATGTCCGCCTAATTCAAAGAAATGGTCGTGACGACCCACACGCTCCAGCTTTAACAGGCGTTGCCAGATTTGTGCCAGTGCGATTTCTGTTTCACCTATTGGCGACACATAGCGATGTGATACCACGGCTGATGAATCAGGGGCAGGCAATGCCCGCTGGTCGAGTTTTCCATTTGCTGTCAACGGGAAAGCATCCAGTGTGACAAACGCACTGGGCAGCATATAGTCGGCAAGGTGTTGTGCCAGTTGCTGACGCAATTCTGTCGGATTCAGTATGGCATCAGGCTGTGGCAGCAGATAGGCCACCAGCTGTTTTTGATGTGTTCCGTCTTCACGGGCGATCACAACAGCTTCACGGACTCCGGCGCACTGTTCAAGTCTGGCTTCAATTTCCCCCAGTTCAATGCGGAAACCGCGTATTTTGACCTGAAAATCATTACGGCCGAGATATTCGATATTGCCATCAGGTAGCCAGCGCCCTAAATCACCGGTTTTATACATGCGTGTATCGGGTTTATCGGAGAAGGGATCAGACAGGAAACGCTCTGCGGTCAGCTCAGGGCGGTTCAGATAGCCACGGGCAATACCTGCTCCTGCAATATAGAGTTCGCCTGCAACGCCCAGTGGCACAGGCTGACCATAAGCATCAAGAATATAGATGCGTAAATCATCCAGAGGCTGCCCAATCAGGCTGCCACGTCTTGCGTGGATATCCGCTTCCGTCAGTTCACGATAGGTAGCATGTACGGTAATTTCCGTGATGCCATACATATTCACCAGACGGGTCTGTTTAGTAGGATTACGTTCAATCCACGGGGCAAGGGTATGCAGTTCTAATGCTTCACCGCCGAATATAATGCAGCGCAGTGTGTGCTGCTCATGTGGCATCATCTCCTGAGCGGCTATGAGCTGGCGGAAGGCACTTGGAGTCTGGTTCAGAATAGTGACCTGTTCACGGCAAAGCAACTCATAGAACATCTGGGGCGAGCGGGTACATTCAGTCGGGATCACCACCAGCTTGCCACCGTAAGCCAGCGCTCCCCATAATTCCCATACCGAGAAGTCGAAAGCAAAGGAGTGAAACAGCGTCCAGACATCATGGCTATCAAACCGGAACCGCGCCTGTGTCGCCGCCAGCAGGCGGGTAACATTGGCATGTTCAACCATCACACCTTTTGGTTTTCCGGTAGAGCCGGAGGTATAAATCACATACGCCAGATGATGGGGGTTCAGCGCTGACTTTTGCACATCGGGATTTTCGAACTGTGCATTATCGGGTAATAAGTCGCCGGATAATAAATTATCCAACATAACATTATCCAACATAACTACAGGCAGGGGACTGGTGAATTTTTCGGCCAGTGTTGCCTGAGTCACTATCACCACCGGATTTGAATCCTCCAGCATATAGGCCAGTCGTTCGGCAGGATAAGCCGGGTCAAGCGGGATATAGGCTCCTCCGGCCTTGAGGATAGCCAGCAGACCGACTACCATTTCCAGACTCCGCTCGACACAAATTGCTACCCGATCATCCGGATGTACACCCTGCGCAATCAGTTGATGAGCCAGATAATTGGCGCGTTGGTTTAGTTCACCATAGCTGAGTGTCTGCCCTTCAAATACCACGGCAACTGCATCAGGATATTGCTCTGCCTGAGCCTCAAACAGCTGGTGGAGCAACGCATTATCGGGGAAATCAGCCTGATGCGCATTGAAATCCATCAGTAATTGTTGCCGCTCTGATTGCGACAACATAGGCACAGTGGCAACCAGTTGTGATTCATCTGCCACCATTGCGTTCAGTACATTGGTGAGATAGTCCAACATGCGTTCAATGGTTGCTGCATCAAATAATGCACTGGCATAGGTCAGTTCGCCTGTCAGACCGGCATCGGTTTCGGTTAATGACAGGGTTAAATCGAAGTGGGCACTGTGGTGTATCGGTTCCATCACAGTGAATTGTAAATCCGGTAATGTCAGTGTCTGTGCTGGTGTGTTATTTAATGCCAGCATAACCTGAAATATCGGGCTGTAACTCAGGCTGCGCTCAGGTTGTAACGCTTCCACTACCTGCTCGAAGGGCAGATCCTGATTGGCATAGGCCGCCAGTGTCTGTTCCCGAATCTGTCTGAACAAATCGGAAACACGGGTGGAATCATTCAGCCTGACACGCAGGGCAAGCGTATTTACAAAGAAGCCGATCAGCTCTTCCAGTTCGCGATGCTGACGGTTGGCAACCGGTGTACCGATGACAATATCATCCTGTCCACTCAGTCGCGCCAGCACGATACTCCATGCTGTCAGCAGAGTCATAAACAGGGTGTTGTTATGGCGTTGTCCGAGTGTTTTCAGCGAAGCCAGTAATTCCGCATCAAAGTGAACGGGAACTCTTCCTCCGGTAAAGGTTTGTGACGCGGGACGTGGCCGGTCTGTTGGAAGTGTCAGCAAAGCAGGCGCATCGCGGAGCTGGTGACACCAGAATTCCCGTTGTTTGTTAAGCGTGGCTTCATGCAGTTTGTCACGCTGCCAGACAGCATAATCGGCATACTGAATGGGTAGGGGTAGTAATGGGTTTTCTTGATTTTCAAGAGCTGCCCGATAGAGAACGCTCAGCTCACGTATTAGCACACCGACAGACCAGCCATCGGAGATAATATGGTGCTGGGTGATCAGTAATACATGTTCATCATCAGACAGTTGCAGTAATTGACCACGGATCAGTGAACCTTGAGTAAAATCAAACGGTATTCCGGTTTCGGTGGTAGCAATTTCTGTAATTCGCTGGGTTTGTTCATCGGCAGTTAATGAGCGCAGATCCTGATAAGACAACGCAAATCTGCTGTCAGCCGTTGCAATTTGCTGGCGGGGCTGTCCGGAGACCAGTACAAAACGGGTACGCAGGATCTCGTGTCGGTCAACCAGATTGTCGAATGTTTGGCGCAGGGCATGGTGACTGAGTTGCCCGCTCAAATGTAATGCCAGCGGAATATGATAAGCCAGACTGGCAGCCGGATCGAGCCGGTCTAAGAACCACAGCCTCTGTTGAGCAAAGGAAAGCGGCAGGGGCTGGCTACGGTCAGTGACCGGTATTGTCATTTGAGAGGTTGCTGCAACATCAGTCAGAACCTGAGCTAAATCCATCAGACATGGCTGATCAAATAGTTGTTGCAGCGGTAATTCCCGCTTCAGTACCTGACGGACACGGGCTGTAAGCTGAATAGCCAGCAGTGAATGCCCGCCCAGTTCAAAGAAGTGGTCATAGCGGCCGACTCGCTCCAGTCCCAGCAGATCCTGCCAGATCCGGGCTAATGCGGTTTCCGTTTCACCGACAGGTGCTACATAGTCACGGGTTACTACTGCCGATGAATCCGGCGCAGGAAGTGCCTGACGATCTAATTTGCCATTAGGGGTCAGCGGGAAAGTTTCCAGCATAATAAACGCACCGGGCAGCATATAATCAGCAAGATGTTGAGCAAGCTGGCGACGTAGTTCTGCTGGATCGAGTTCAGCGTCTTCCTCTGGTCGCAGATAGGCTACCATCCGTTTCTGATTGGGTTCGTCCTCCCGTATCAGAACTACCGCCTCACGTACCCCATCGCACTGTACCAGTCTGGCTTCGATTTCCCCCAGTTCGATACGAAAGCCTCGCAGTTTGACCTGAAAGTCATTGCGTCCGAGGTATTCAATATTGCCATCCGGCAGCCAGCGCCCCAGATCCCCGGATTTGTACATACGTGCATCAGGTTCTGAAGAGAACGGATCGGGCAGAAAACGTTCTGCATTCAGTTCCGGGCGATTCAGATAACCACGGGCAATACCTGCACCGGCGATATAGATCTCACCGGAAACTCCGACAGGAACAGGTTGAGCCTGTTTATCCAGAATATAAATTCTCCGGTTACCGATAGGGCGACCAATCGGAATTTTGATTTCACCTTCACCGGCTTTTTCTGGCATGAGCGGCATTTCATAAACAGTGGCAATTGTTGTGGCCTCTGTTGGCCCATAGGCATGCAGCAAATGCTGAGGAGGATATTCCGCCCGGAAACGAATGGCTGTATGGGCGTTGGCTTGCTCACCGCCGAACAGAAGGTAACGCAGACCCGATAACGCAGGAGCAATCAGGCTAACGTATTGATTAAACAGCGCCGTAGTCAGGAACAGCGCGCTGACTTTCTCCGATGACAGAGCCTGGCCAAATTTGTCAGGCTGTAACAGGGTTTTTTCGGGTATCAGCAGAATACGCGCACCATGTGTCAGAGCAGCCCAAACTTCCCATGTTGCCGCATCAAATGAGACGTTGGCACAATGGGCTATGCAGTCATCCGGGCCGATATCAGCAAAGCCGTTATTGATAAGCAGGGAAATGACATTCCAGTGTTCAACCATGACACCTTTCGGCTGACCGGTTGAACCTGACGTATAAATAACATGGGCCAGATGGCGGGATGTCAGCCCTGAAGCCTGAATATCAGGGTTACGAGTTGGGAACGATGCGTAGCTGTCTGACTCATCATCCAGCAAGATAACAGGTAAGGCGCTGTTTAGTTTTTCATGCCACTGAGCCTGTGTCAGTAAGACAACCGGCGAAGCATCCTCAAGCATAAAGTTAAGCCGTTCAGCCGGATAGTTAGGATCAAGTGGCAGATAAGCGCCACCGGCCTTGAGAATGGCCAGCAATCCAATGATCATTTCCGGACTGCGTTCAATACAAATAGCGACCCGATCATCCGGGCGTATGCCGAGTGTCAGGAGGTGATGTGCCAGACGATTGGCACGCTGATTCAGTTCACGATAGCTCAGCGTCTGATTTTCATAGGTGACGGCAATAGCATCAGGACGCTGTAATGCCTGAATTTCGACTAGCTGGTGGATTAGCGCATGTTCCGGGAATGTGCTTTGTGTTTCAGGAGCATTAAACTCCACCAACAGCCGTTGCCGCTCTGATCCCGGTAAAATCGGAATATCCAGAATCGGTTGCTGCGGATGATCAACTAAAGCTTCAACCAGCCCTTTAATCGCAGTTATCAGATAGCTTGTGACCTGATCAGGTGAAATTTCAGTAACCGTCAGCGCTGTGAGCTGAAAACCGTCACCTAAGTCATCCACGGACAGAGTAATGGGATAGTTAGTCCGCTCTTCGGCTGCGACCACACGCATACCCGCCCAGATGGTATCCATTTCAGCCTGAGTCATCTGACTATGACGATAATTCAGTAAGGCTCCGAACAACGGCATCGGCTGTGCCACACCACTGCACTGTTGTGCCAGTGCCAGCGGAGCCTGCTCGTGTTCTAATAGTGCGGTCAGACGGTGGTAGGTCTCCAGCACGGTTTCCTGCACACGACGACCGGCCAGAGAAATGCGGATTGGCAGCGTATTAACAAACATTCCCAGCATTTGCTCTGCCCCGGTGATGCCCTGCAAACGACCCAGCAGCACGGAGCCAAAAACCACATCATCGCGACCGCTGGTGTGTGCCAGCACTTGTGCCCAGGCAACATGGAACAGGATCCCGGGACTGACTTCCAGACGGCGGGCTTGTGAGCGGATAGCTTCTGCCAGATCGTTATCAAGTAAAATGCGGGCTTTGGCGACGGGATTACTGTTATCCCGTGATTTATTATTATCAGGTGATGCACTGAGCTTCGGCATTTTAAGCACACCAAACGGTGTCGTAGGCTCGTCGATATCAGCTAGTTGTTCGCGGAAATAACTTTCGTATACTGAAACAGGCACATTCAACGTTTGAGCGATAAAATTACGGTAAGGCACAGAGGTAGGCAGAACATTGGCATTTCCCTGTCGTATGCGGGCAATTTCGGCGAATATCAGATCGAGTGTCACATGGTCGCTGACCAGATGATGGAAACGTAGCGCCAGTAACCACTCATTCTGGGGGGTATCGTGTGCTATATCAGCAGCGAATAACGGGGCACAGCTCAGGTCAATGCGATGCCAGCGCGGATCAGTATAGGCTTGTAATTGAGCAGCTATATCACCCTTTGTTTCTGGTGCTAACTCGTTTATATTCCATTCTTTAATACACAATTTCGCCTGACGCCAGACTACCTGAACGGGCTGTGTCAGATCCTGCCAATAAACAGAAGTGCGCAGAATATCGTGACGATCAATCACCTGTTGCATGGCGTTCAGGAAGCTATCAAGAGAAGTGCGGCTATCAAAAGCAATCATGATATGTAATAAGTAGTCATCACCCTGTGTCTGTAACAGATGATGGAACAGAATACCTTCCTGTAACGATGCCAGCGGATAGATATCCTGCACATTACCCGCTCCGCCGGAAACACTGGCGGTGATAGCGTCAATTTCTGACTGGGACAGTGAAACCAGCGGCAACATATCCGGTGTAATAGCCTTACAGTCATTTGGAATAAGGTTAGGTGGCACAACAAAAACTTCCGCATCACGCTGAGTGGCTGCTGCCATATCTGCAAGCACAGGAGTCGTGAACACACTGCGGACATCAAGTTGCCAGCCGTGGTTGTGCAGTTCTGCAATCAGGTTGATAATCATCAGCGAATGGCCGCCCAGCGCAAAGAAATTGTCATGGCGGCTGACCTTCTCCAGACCTAATAGCTGTTGCCAGATCTGAGCCAGAGTTATTTCTACTTCGCCAATGGGCATTTGGTAGTCTTGTACTGCCAGAGCAGACAGATCAGGGGCAGGCAGTGCCTGACGATCCAGTTTGCCATTGGGCGTTAGCGGGAATGTCTCAAGGATAATAAAAGCACTGGGCAGCATATATTCAGCAAGATGCTGAGCAAGTTGCTGACGGAGTTCAGCCGGAACCAATTCAGCTTTCGTTTCTGGTAACAATTTGGGTAACAAATAGGCGACGAGACGTTGCTGATGAGTCTCATCCATGTGGATCAGAACTACGGCTTCACGCACACCGGAACACTGTCTGAGCCGTGCTTCAATTTCCCCCAGTTCAATGCGGAAGCCCCGCAGTTTGATTTGAAAATCATTGCGACCAAGATATTCGATATTGCCGTCTGGCAACCAGCGCCCGAGATCGCCGGATTTGTACATACGCGCATCAGGTTCCGGAGAGAACCAATCAGGCAGGAAACGCTCAGCCGTCAGCTCAGGGCGATTCAGATAACCACGGGCAACGCCGGAGCCGGCAATGTAAATCTCACCAGAAACCCCGACAGGAACAGGCTGGCCCTGTTTGTCCAGAATATAGATTTGTCTGTTAGCAATAGGGTGACCAATCGGGATTTTTATTTCACCCTCACCGGCTTTTTCTGCCATGAGTGGTATTTCATAGGCGGTAGCAAATGTGGTGGTTTCCGTTGGCCCATAGGCATTAACTAAATGCTGAGGCTGATATTTCTCCCGGAAATGAATGGCAGTACGGCTGTCCGCTTGTTCACCACCGAACAGGAGATAGCGCAAACCTGATAAAGCAGGGGCAATCAGGCTGGCATACTGATTAAACAGTGTTGTAGTCAGGAACACGGCACTGGCTTTACCTGATGACAGGTATTGACCAAACAGATCGGGCTGTAACAGGATTTTTTTCGGAATAAGCAGAAGACGTGCCCCGTTAGCTAATCCTGACCAAACTTCCCATGTTACCGCATCAAATGACACGTTGGCACAGTGCGCAATGCAGTCACTTGGTCCGATATCAGCAACACCATTATTGAGAATCAGAGAAGTTACATTCCGGTGTTCGACCATGACGCCTTTCGGTTGACCCGTTGAACCCGACGTATAAATGACGTAAGCCAGATGGCGGGATGTCAGTCCTGATCCCTGAGCATCAGGGTTGTGGACTGGAAACAAGGCTGAGCGGCCTGATTTATCATCCAGCAGGATCACGGGTAAAGTACTGTTAAGTTTGTCACACCACTGGATCTGGGTCAGCAAGGCGACCGGAGAAGCTTCCTCAAGCATATAGGCCAGCCGTTCAGCCGGAGAGTCCGGATCGAGTGGCAGATAAGCACCACCCGCTTTAAGAATAGCAAGCAGGGCGATAATCATCTCCGGGCTGCGTTCAGCACACAGGGCAACCCGATCATCCGGACGTACTCCCAGCGCCAGTAAATGATGAGCCAATTGATTAGCTCGCTGGTTCAGTTCGTGATAACTCAGCGTCTGGTTTTCATAAACCACCGCAATAGCATCAGGGCGCTGCAATACCTGTGCTTCAACAAGCTGGTGGATAAGTGCATTTTGTGGGAAACCGGATTGGGTAGAACCGATCTGAATAGCATTGAAATCCACCAACAGTTGATGTCGTTCCGATTCTGGCAGCATGGGCAGAGTGGCAATACATTGTGTATCATCAGTGACCATTGCTGTGAGCACATTGACTAAATAGCCAGTCATGCGCTCAATGGTTGCGGAATCGAACAAATCCGCTGCATAAGTCAGTTCACCTGTCAGACCGCTTTCGTTTTCGGTCAGAGACAGGGTTAAATCAAAATGTGCGCTGGGGTGTGCCTGTTCTATTGGCGTACAGCGGATATCGGGCAGGTTTAATACCTGCGCAGGGGTGTTGTTTAAAGCCAGCATCACCTGAAATATTGGGCTGTAACTGAGATTGCGTGCCGGCTGCAAGGTTTCCACCACTTGTTCAAAAGGCAGATCCTGATTGGCATAGTCATCCAGCATCTGTTCACGGATCTGAACCAGCAGGTCAGTAACACTGTCGGAACCGCTTATTTTGGTACGCAGGGCTAATGTATTGACAAAAAAGCCGATTAATCCTTCCAGTGTATGGTGAGGCCGGTTGGCAACCGGTGTACCGATGACAATATCATCCTGCCCACTCAGCCGGGCGAGGACAATACTCCATGCCGCCAGCAGGGTCATAAACAGGGTGCTGTTATGGCGCTGCCCCAGCTTCTTCAATGAAGCCAGTAGTTCGGCATCAAAATAAACAGGAACCCGCCCGCCGACGAACGATTGTACCGTCGGGCGGGGTCTGTCAGTCGGCAACGTTAATAAAGACGGAGCATCTTTAAGCCGGGAAGACCAGAAATCACGTTGTGCAGCTAGAGCCGATCCCTGCAACCAACCACGTTGCCAGACGGCATAATCGGCATACTGAATAGGTAATGGCAGTAACGGGATTGACTGATTTTCAAGAGCCGCACGATAGAGAACGCTCAGCTCACGCATTAGCACACCGACAGACCAGCCATCGGAAATAATATGGTGTTGGGTGAGCAGAAAGATATGTTCTTCATCAGCCAGTTGCAGCAAGTGAGCACGAATCAATGGCCCCTGTGTGAAATCAAATGGCGTCAGGGTTTCAAAAGCGGTCAGTTCAGTAATACGGTCAGTTCTTTCTTCAGGCGCTAACGGGCGTAGATCATGGTAAGAGAGCGTGAAACCGGTATCAGACTGATCAATGTATTGGCAGGGATGACCTGCTACAGAGATAAAACGGGTGCGCAGGCTTTCTTGCCGAGCCACCAGATTATTCAGTGCCTGACTCAGTGCGTGGTGACTGAGTTGCCCGCTGAGACGTAATGCAGCGGGAATATGATAGGCCAGACTGGCGGTCTGATCGATTTGTGTCAGGAACCATAACCGTTGTTGTGCAAAAGAGAGTGGCAATGGCTGGTTTCTGTCAGCAACAGGGATCTCGATTTGGCTGGCTGTTGTAGTTTCAGTGAGCAGTTGTGCCAACTCAGCCAGAATTGGCTGATCAAAGAGTTGTTTTAATGACAGTGTTTTTGCCAGTTCCTGACGAACGTATGCGACAAACTGAACTGCCAGCAGGGAATGCCCCCCCAGTTCAAAGAAATGGTCATAACGCCCGACTTGCTGTACGCCGAGTAATTTCTGCCAAATCTGAACCAGAGCGGTTTCCATTTCACTGATCGGTGCTTCATAACCACGGGTCACTATTGCTGTCAGATCAGGTACCGGAAGCGCCTGACGATCCAGTTTACCATTGGATGTCAGCGGGAAAGTTTCCAGCATGACAAAAGCACTGGGCAGCATATAGTCAGCAAGGTGTTGTGAGAGTTGCTGACGCAATTCAGCGGGTACTAACGATAGGCCATTGTGTGGCTGCAAATAAGCGACCAACTGTTTTTGCTTTGATTCGTCCTCACGGGCAATCACGACAGCTTCACGTACACCGTCACACTGTATCAGTTGTGCTTCAATTTCCCCCGGTTCAATGCGGAAGCCACGGATTTTGACCTGAAAATCATTGCGACCGAGGTATTCGATATTACCATCAGCCAGCCAGCGTCCCAGATCCCCTGTTTTGTACATGCGCGCATCAGGCTCTGAGGAGAAAGGGCACTCAAGAAAACGTTCAGTAGTCAGCTCAGGCAGATTCAAATAACCGCGGGCAACACCGGCACCGGCAATATAAATTTCTCCGGCAACGCCAACAGGAACAGGCAGTCCTTTGGGATCAAGAATATAGATTTGGGTATTGGCAATCGGGCGGCCAATAGGAATAGAGCGAGTGATATCAATAGGGGATGTTATTACATAGGTAGCCGCAAACGTGGTGGTTTCCGTCGGGCCATAGCCGTTAATCAGATAGGCAGGCTGAGATTCAGACGAGAATACCTGCCGGATCTTACCGGGATCGAGAACATCACCACCGACAAGCAGATAGCGTAACTGCCCGAACATCGGCATAAGGATATCAAGGTAGGCATTGAACAAACCGGCAGTCAGCCAGAGCGCGGTCACTTTTCCTTCAATGAGTGCATGACTGAAACGCACCGGATCCAGCAATACAGTCTGGGGAATGATATGTAAACATCCGCCATTCAGCAGGGCTGACCAGATTTCCCATGTTGAGGCGTCAAATGCAATATTGGCACAATGAGCAACACGGTCGTCAGGGCCGATATCCGCAAAACTGTTATTGATAATAAGGTGAAGCACACTCCGATGCTCAACCATGACCCCTTTGGGCTGTCCGGTAGAGCCGGAAGTGTAAATCACATAGGCCAGATTTTTTGATGTCAGATGAACAGTGGGATTATCGATCTGTTGTGTTGTCAGGACGGTTTCCTGTTCATCCAGTAACACAGTCGGAATGTGGTTTTCCGGCAATTTATCCGCATGAGCGATATGAGTCAGTATGGCGACGGGAGCAGCATCCCTAAGCATATACTGCAATCTTTCCGTCGGATAAGCCGGATCAAGGGGTAAATATGCACCTCCGGCCTTAAGAATGGCGAGCAAGCCAATAATCAGCAGAGGGCTGCGCTCGACACAAATCGCGACCCGATCATCGGGGCGTACACCTTGCGCAATCAGATGATGCGCCAGATAGTTAGCACGTTGATTAAGTTCACCATAGCTAAAGGCATTGCCTTCAAACTCTATAGCGATAATGTCGGGGCGATGTGCGGCCTGCTCCTCAAATAATTGGTGGATCAAACCCGGCTGGGTACTTTCTGTGGTCTGAGCTGAGTTAAAATCCACCAGTAATTGTTGCCGCTCAGTGGCGGGCAGGATGGATAACTCCTGAATCAGCTGCTGCGGATTGCGAGCCAGTGAGTCAGTCAAGCCACGAAGGGCTGTTTCCAGATAAGTGGTAATGCGTGCCGGATCAATGCCTGCTCCCGCCAGAGCTGTCAGACGGAACCCTGCTCCCGTATCATCCACGGATAGGGTGATTGGGTAGTTTGTCCGTTCCTCCGCCGTGAGAATACGCATACCCAATTCAGGCATTTCAAAAATATCAGCTTCATTGAGCCGGGTATGGCGATAATTAAGTAGAGTACTGAACAGTGGCACTGGCTGTGCCACACCGCTGCATTGCTGTGCTAGTGCCAGCGGTGCCTGTTCGTGCTCCAGTAAGGTGGTCAGATTGCGATAGGTAGCCTGCACGGTATCCAGCACACTCTGGCCTGTCAGGGAAACCCGCACCGGCAGGGTATTGATAAACATACCCAGTGTTCGGGCTGTTCCTTTGCCACTTTGTAATCGGCCTAATAGCACTGAGCCGAATACAACATCATTACAGCCGCTGGTTTGTGCCAGTACCTGTGCCCAGGCAACATGAAACAGTACTCCCGGGCTGACGCCCAGACGACGAGCCTGATGGCGGACATTCTCCGACAGAACCGGATCGAAGGAAAGGCGCGCTTCAGCAACAGGTTCATCATCCGATAGGGAGAGCACACCAAAAGGTGCGGTGGGTGTGTCGATATCAGCAAGTTGTTCACGGAAATAGGCTTCATGTACCGATGTTGGTACGCTTAATGTCTGGGCGATAAAGTTACGATAAGGCAGGGCAGCAGGTAATGTTTCAGGTTGCCCTTGTTGTTTCTGGATAAACTGTATCTGGGCAATTTCGTCGAAAATCAGCTCCAGTGTCATATGATCAGCGATCATATGATGAAAGTGCAGTGCCAGCAGCCAGTTATCCTGAACCGGATCATAAGCGATATCTACCAAAAATAGTGGTGCATGGTTTAGCTTAAGACGGTGTTCACGCGGATTATTGAGCGCTCTGAGCTGAGCGGGAATATCATCTGTTGTGGACGGAATGAACTCATTGATCGTCAGCCGTGCCTGACGCCAGACAACCTGAACCGGTTTGACCAGCCCCTGCCAGCAGGCGGCTGTACGCAGGATGTCGTGGCGGTCGATAACATACTGAAAACCGGACAGGAAATCATCAAGGTATGCTCGGTTACTGAAAGTGAGCATACAATGGAGCAAATAAATATCGCCCTTTTCCTGTAATAGGTGGTGAAACAGAACGCCTTCCTGTAACGGTGCCAGTGGATAGATATCCTGTATATTGCTGGCTCCGCCGGGAGTGACTTCGACAATCGCATCAATTTCGGCCTGTGAAAGTGAAACCAGCGGTAGCATATCCGGTGTAATGGCTGTGCAATCATCCGGGATAAGGTTAGGCGGAACAACAAAAGTATCGGCATCTCCCTCAATCGCCTGAGCCATTACCATCAGGACAGGCGCTGAGAACACACTGCGAACATCCAGTTTCCAGCCAGATTTGTACAGCCGTTCAATCAGGCTGACAATCATCAGCGAATGACCGCCCAGTTCAAAGAAGTGATCATGGCGGCTGATCTGCTCTAATCCCAGCAGCTCCTGCCAGATGTGCGCCAGTGCGGTTTCTTTCTCCCCTATGGGAGCTTGATAACTGCGGGTTATCACTGTCGAAACATCAGGCTCAGGCAGTGCCTGACGATCAAGTTTTCCGTTAGGGGTTAACGGGAAGGTTTCCAACACAACAAAAGCACTGGGCAACATATATTCAGCAAGGTGTTGAGCGAGTTGCTGGCGCAGTTCTGCAGGGGAGAGTTCAACATCCTCCTGTGGACGTAAATAGGCGATCAGCCGTTTCTGTTCACCGGTTTTTTCCTCAATAGCCCGTTGATTAAAAGTATCTTCACGGGCGATAACCACGGCTTCACTCACGCCGTGACACTGCATCAGCTGTGCTTCAATTTCCCCCAGTTCAATGCGGAAGCCGCGAATTTTGACCTGAAAATCATTACGTCCGAGGTATTCGATATTACCATCGGGCAGCCAGCGACCGAGATCTCCGGTTTTGTACATGCGGGCATCGGGTTCTGAGGAGAAAGGGTCGGCGGGGAAACGTTCCATTGTCAGTTCAGGACGATTCAGATATCCCCGCGCTACACCCGCTCCGGCAATGTGGATTTCACCAACGGCCCCTAATGGTGCAGGCTGACCAGATGGTTCGAGGATGTAAATCCGGGTATTGGCGATCGGTCGTCCGATATGGTTGTGGAAACCCGTTGTCCGATCCATACGTGTCCATGTTGAATAAACGGTCGTTTCAGAAGGGCCATACAGGTTGCATATGTGCGGAATATGGGTGTGGGCAAATAACTGTTTAACTATATGTGGTTTCAACGCTTCACCGCCTAGATTGACGGTTGCGATATTTACAGGTATCGCATTGGCTTCAATCAGTTGCGGGATAGCCGAGGGCACGGTATTGATCAGGCTGAGGTTCTGTTTTGTAGCGATAGACCTTGTATTGATCAGCGATAGCACATCAGGGACAAGATGCACCGTACCGCCAGAAATCAGAGGTGTGAAACATTCGTATACAGATAGATCAAAATTCAGTGACGTGGAAAAAAGGGTGTGTGCCAGCTCTTGCTGGCTGAATGTTTTCCGCGCCCAGTTCAGGAAGTTGACGGTATTGCTGTGTTCGATTGCCACACCTTTTGGCAGACCGGTTGAACCGGAGGTGTAGATAACATAGGCCAGATGGCGTGAAGTCAGCTCCAGTGACTGTGCGTCAAGGTTGTGATCGGGCAGTTCTGTCAGAGAGGAGGAGCTGATATCGAATATATTGTCGAGCAGAACAATTGGTACAGAGCTGTGTAGCGTGCCAGCCAGTGTTGTCTGAGTCAGAATGGCTGTCGGGGCTGAGTCTTCCAGCATATAGGCCAGCCGTTCGGCAGGGTAAGCCGGATCGAGAGGGACATAAGCTCCGCCCGCTTTCAGGATAGCCAGTAAGCCCACAATCATTTCGGGGCTGCGTTCGACGCAAATGGCAATTCGATCATCCGGTTTTATTCCCAGCTTAACCAGATAATGAGCCAGTTGGTTGGCATGACGGTTAAGTGCGTCATAGCTCAGGGTTTGTTGTTCGAAAACGACAGCGATAGCATCCGGAGTTTGTGTCACCTGTTGTTCAAACAGTTCATGAATTAGGGCGGATTGTGGGCTGTTTATTTCTGGAAAAGTGTCTTGTGTGGCGTTGAAATCCACCAGCAACTGCTGCCGTTCTGCTGCGGGCAGCATGGGCAGGTGCGTAATGGCTTGTGTTTCATCTTCTGCCATTGCTGTCAGTACATTGATGAGATAACCCACCATGCGTTCAGCGGTTGTGGCATCAAACAGATCAACGGCATATTCCAGCCCGCCAGTCAGACCTGTATCACTTTCGGTCAGTAACAGCATTAAATCGAAGTGGGCACTATGACCCGCCTGCTCAAGCCGGCTGATTTGCAACGCGTGGGATGTCTGATCCTGAACCGGCGTATTATCCAGTGCCAGCATAACCTGAAAGATAGGGCTATAGCTGAGACTGCGTTCAGGCTGTAAGGCTTCAACGACTTGTTCAAAAGGCAGATCCTGATGAGCGTAAGCAGCCAGTGCCTGCTCCCGCACCTGAGCCAGCAGGTCAGCGACAGAGAAATGATTATTGAGCCTGATCCGCAGGGCCAGTGTATTAACAAAAAATCCCATCAATCCTTCAAGCTCAGAGAGTGATCGATTGGCGATGGGGGTGCCGATGACGATATCATCCTGACCACTCAGCCGCGACAGCACGATACTCCAGCCAGCCAGAAGCGTCATAAAAAGGGTGGTATCGTGGCGTTTTCCGAGAGCCTGAAGTGATGCCAGCACCGTGTTATCAAGCTGAAAAGGTACCTGACTGCCGATATAGGACTGGATTGCCGGACGTGGACGATCTGTCGGGAGTGACAGGAGTGCCGGTGCATTCTCAAGCTGTATACGCCAGAAATTTTGTTGGGCCGTGAAGATATTTTCCTGTAACCATTCACGCTGCCAGACAGCATAGTCGGCGTATTGAATGGATAAGGGTGACAAAGATATATCATGACCGTTAAGCAATGCATGATAGATAATATTCAGTTCACGCATGAATACACCGATAGACCAGCCATCAGTGATTATATGATGCAAAGTGATCAGTAACAGATGCTCTTCATCGGTCAGTTGCAGCAGATGACCACGAACTAGTGGCCCGTGGATAAAATCAAAGGTCGTCTGAGCTTCAAGTGCTGTAATCTCTTCAATTCGTTCAGCTTGTCGCGCCGGATCTAAGTTGCGTAACTCATGGCAGGACAAGGTAAAGCCGGTATCAGCAGGATCGATATGTTGATAAGGCTGGCTTTCAACCAGAATAAACCGAGTGCGCAGGCTTTCATGGCGGGTAACCAGATAATTGAGTGTACTGGTCAGGGCATGATGGTTAAGCCGACCTGTCAGGCGCAGTGCTACCGGAATATGGTAGGCGCGGCTGGCAGCCGAATCGAGCTGGTTCAGGAACCATAAGCGCTGCTGGGCAAATGACAGCGGTAGTGGCTGACTGCGATCAGCCGAGGGGATAACAGCCTGCGTGGATACCGCTGCTTCAGTAATAACCTGAGCTAACTCCATCAGGACAGGTCGGCTAAAAATCTGTTGCAGAGGGAGTTCTCGTCCCATGATCCGGCGTATACGGGCCGCCAGCTGGACAGCCAGCAGGGAGTCACCGCCCAATTCAAAGAAATGGTCATGGCGACCAACCTGTTCTAATCCTAATAAATTCTGCCAGATTTGCGCTAAAGCCGTTTCTATCCTTCCTTGTGGTATTTCATACTCATGCGTGACTACCGCGGAGTGTTCAGGCAACGGCAAGGCACGCCTGTCCAGTTTGCCATTCGGTGTGAGAGGAAAAGCGGCAAGTACCACAAACGCACTGGGCAGCATATATTCTGTCAGATGTTCTGCCAGATGACGGCGCAGAACCGCCGGATCAAGTTCAGCGCCGTTTTGGGGCAGCAGATAGGCAACGAGGCGTTTATTCTCAGGTTTATCTTCACGAAGGATAACCACCGCTTCACGTACACCGTGACACTGTTCAAGCCTTGTCTCGATTTCACCCAGCTCAATGCGGAAGCCCCGTATCTTGTACTGAAAATCATTGCGACCAAGATATTCAATATTGCCATCCGGCAACCAGCGACCTACATCCCCGGTTTTATACATGCGCGCATCCGGATTACCGGCGAACGGATCGGGCAGGAAACGTTCAGTAGTCAGCTCAGGCCGGTTCAGATAGCCACGGGCAACGCCAGCACCTGAAATATAGAGTTCGCCAGCAACGCCTATTGGTACAGGCTGACCATAAGCATCAAGGATATAGATGCGTAAATCATCCAGAGGCTGCCCAATCAGGCTGCCATGCCTTGCATGGATATCCGCTTCTGTCAGTTCACGGTAGGTAGCATGTACGGTAATTTCCGTGATGCCATACATATTCACCAGACGGGTCTGTGCGGTAGGATTGCGTTCAACCCACGGGGCGAGGGTGTGCAACTCTAATGCTTCACCGCCGAATATAATGCAGCGCAGTGTGTGCTGCTCATGTGGCATCATATCCTGAGCCGCAATCAACTGACGGAAGGCACTTGGGGTCTGGTTCAGAATAGTGACCTGCTTCCGGCAAAGCAGCTCATAGAACATCTGGGGCGAGCGGGCACATTCAAGTGGAACAACGATGAGCTTGCCCCCGTAAGCCAGCGCTCCCCACAATTCCCACACTGAAAAATCGAAAGCAAAGGAGTGAAACAGCGTCCAGACATCGTTGTTATCAAACCGGAAACGCGAGTGTGTCGCCGCCAGCAGGCGAGTGATATTGGTATGTTCAACCATCACGCCTTTGGGAAGACCGGTTGAACCGGAGGTATAGATAATATAGGCCAGATGGTGAGGCATCAGCCCTAATGCCTGTGTATCCGGGTTTTCAGCCGGTTGTGCTGCCAGAAATGAAGGGGCGGTATCGAGTATATTATCGAGCAGAATTATTGGTACGGAGCTGGTCAGTTTGTCAGCCAGTGTTGTTCGGGTCAGTATGATCACTGGTTCTGAATCTTCCAGCATATAGGCCAGTCGTTCGGTAGGGTAAGCCGGATCGAGTGGCACATAGGCTCCGCCCGCTTTCAGAATAGCCAGTAAACCCACAACCATCTCCAGACTGCGCTCAATACAAATCGCGACTCGTTTATCTGGTCTTACACCCCGTGCAATCAGATAATGAGCCAGACGATTGGCGCGGCGATTGAGTTCGTCATAACTCAATTTTTGCCCGTTAAACTCGACGGCAATGGTATCGGGGGACAGCTCTGTCTGAGTTTCAAAAAGCTGATGAATTAAGACATGTTGCGTAAAGCTCTTCTGAGTGGCATTAAAATCCACCAATATTTTTTGCTGTTCAGTCGGCGATAGCACCGGCAAGTATCGGGTCAGGGTTTCCGGAGCAGAGATCGCGGCTTCTATCAGGGTGATTAAACGAGATTGAAGCGCTGTAACCTCAGTATGATTCAGGTAATTGGGAGAGTAATTAAACTCCAGTGTCACCGGTTTTCGGATATCTTCACTGTTCGTTGTAAAGGCATAATGATGGATTGCAACAATCAGAGGAAACGGGTTACCGCGCTGCATTTTGACACATGTGAGTGAAGCCTCCGGCAGACTGGCACTCATTTCGATCTTCTCATATGACAGTATGATATCGAACAACTGATTCTGGCCTGTTTTCTGACGGGTTTGTAAATGTCGGTTTAATTCTGCAATGGGTAAGCGTTGGCGCTTATAACAACGTCGCAACTCGGTTGCTACTTTTCTCATAACATCAAGAAAAGAATCATGTGGGTCTACGCTAATACCAACGGGGATCACTGAGGTAAACATCCCAACCATACGTTTTTGTTTGATGTTTTTACGGTTGTGTACGGGGATGCCAAAAACAATTTCCTCAGAGCTGTCAGTGCGTGAAAAATGCGTTGTCCGGAAAAAATAACAGGCCAGAATGGCATACATAAAATGCAGCACGGATAACCCGTTTGCCGCAACCAGCTCTTCGATCCGCTGAAAAAGCGTCCGGTCAAATTGATAAACTAAAGGTTCAGGGGGCTGGTGTTCTGTGGCTTTATCTGAATTTGATGGTTTGAGTAATGCAGGGGGAAAATTTTCATAGCGTTCCAGCCAGAATTGCAGATCCTGTATATAGCGTTTTGAATCCAGATAGGCGATATCTTCATCTACAAAATCAATATAAGAGGGGGCGCTTTCAGTGATTGCTTCACCTCTGGCCAATTGACTGTAAGTGTTGGCTATTTCTTCGGTAATCAACCCTAAGGTGGTTCCATCCCCGATAAGATGGTGACAGAAGAACTGCCAGTTCCAGCGTTTATTACCCAGCCGGAACAGCTCAAAACGGAATAACTCATTATTTAAATCGAATGGGCGTAAAAAGGTTGTGTGGAAATGCTGTTCAGTCAGCTCTTCTGGGTTGTCATGCCCGGAAAAATCATTCACTGTTACGGAAACAGGTAAAGTATTATCAATTTTTTGCAGGGGTAACTCTTGCGTATCAATCAATCGTAGACGGAGTGCATCATGACGCTCAACAACATTTTTAAAAGCCTGAATTAACAGCGCTTCATCTAATTCTCCCTCAATAAGAATCACTGAACCGATATTGTAACAGGTATTATCAGGGCGAAGGATTTGATCAAGCCAGACAACCTGTTGCGGAGAACTGAGCGAGAATGTGCAAGAGGAAGATTCAGAAGTATTCTCATATGAAGGCTGGGCTTCGTTGTTGATACGATTGCACGACATAGGCATTACTTAACTCCTGCTTGTTAGGCTTATTGATTAGCCTAATGATTGAATATGATTTACTTAACCCAAAATAATGAATAAAAATTAATGTGTTATAGTTAAACTTCTTTCAATACTCTCTGAGCGAGGGCAATTAAACTGGGGCTGTAGCATGGGGATGGGATGGAGGATTTGAGCCAAACCAGATAATCTGCTGTAGAGAGTTGATCGAAAATTTGCAGTCAGAAGATAGGAATACGTAATTTACCTCATATGCAGGCTGATTTTCGTTATTGAGACGAGAGCACGACATAAACATTACTTAACTCCTGCTTGTTAGACTAATAATGAGTCAAATATTAAATACTTTTTATTCGATACAGTTTCTCGGGAAGGAAATTGAACAGATAACCTTTATAAGGTAGATACTTTATTTTTTTAATCCCCTTTCTAAAAGGGGTAAGGCTTATCTATTTTTTGATAGGCAGTATTAAAATTACTGATGAACTATTCGTAAATACAGGCGTTATTAAATTTGATGATGGGCCATTTATATTGATTATCCCATTATGAAATTATAAAAATTTTTATTTTGATGGTTATAAATATTGATTTTCTGTTTTATTGTTAATGCTATTGTGGATGATGCTAGATTATTCCTAATTGAATTATTTAAATAAATCATCGAGATAATTAATGTATGTTCCGTGTTTTTTATTAAGTGAATATGACGTGGGAATAGTTGATTAATGATGAATGGGTAAAATGAAAATAATGTAACTTTATTAAGTTATGGCACGCTTATGACAGTTGTATAGGGTGCTAAAGAAAGAGAATGTAATATAGAGGTTGTAGAGTGAAAAAAACCTATTTGTCTTTAGTTATATCTGCGTTTGTTTTCGGTGTGTCAGGTTACGCTATTGCTGACTCGAACTCTGGTGTTTTTGATGATAGAAGTTTTGATCCTTTTAGTACGAATAATAAGCTAACCTATTTTGTTGATAACATCCCTTCAGATACTGTATTCAATGAATCCATAATTTTTTTGCGTGATGATAAAAAAATAAAAAATATAACTTTGAATCAAAATTCAACTTTAAGAATAGAGGATGCAGGAACAGCGATTAACTCTATTGTTAATAAAGGTTCATCAATATTTATGTTAAATCGTAAAGGAAAAAGTCAAGGGAAGCCGATAATTCAGGATACAACTATTAACACTGGTGGTGAACTTGATATGGAAGCACACTCTATATCAAGAGGAAGACTTTATATTGCTAAAGGTGCAGAGTTAACAATTGATAATGTTGATGATAATTTTGTCAACGTGAAGGTAAATACTCCCGTGCCAGCAGCTAATGTTTCAATTGAAAACTTAAAATTAGCTGGAGTCGTAGTGATTACTCCATCATGGAATGAAGATGATGGAGAAGATGGCGATGCCCCATTCCCTGAAAAGCCAGGACCATATTTAGTGACGCAGATCCATAATCTCGAAATGCTGCCAGATAGTAAAATAATAATGGATGGGTATGAGTCAGGGGCACAATATAATAAATTGGAGATAAATAACTTATCGGGTACCGGTAATTTTGAATTATCTACCAGCCTTGCTGATAATATTGGTGATCTGATTTATGTGACAGGCCATGCGTCTGGTAATTTTGGCATCCTAGTCCAAGATAGGGGGCGGGAAATTGTTCACCCAGAAAATATCCGTCTTGTTTATATCAATGCAGGTGATGCTCAGTTTGATTTACTGAACAAAGAAGGCATCGTAGATATTGGTATTCATAAATATCGTTATCGGTTAGAGAGTAAAAAAGATGGCGAACATACGGAATGGTATCTGGTAAATGAGGAAAAAGCGCTGCCTCAGGAACCAAAACAAGATCCGACAAAAATGACTAAGCCGACTAAGACTGATAATAAGAGTACACTTGTTCCAATTGGTTTTAGTTCCAGTGCCCGAAATATAATGAGCATGTCTGCTTCTTCACAACATATTCTGAACACTGAGTTAAATACTTTACACCAGCGGCAGGGCAATTTGCGTAGCAGTGATGGTGAAATGGAGATTTGGGTACGCCATCTTAGCGATAATAGCCGCCTGAATACTCATCACTATGCCGCATTTAAAAATACCATGCATGGGCTGCAAATCGGGGTAGGTAAGCAATTTGAGTTGGGAAGAGGTAAATTATTAGCCGGTGCCTTCACGTCATACAGCAAATCTAATGTTAAATTCAATATCGGTGGTAATGGCGATGTTGAGAGTTACAGTAGTGGTCTGTATGCGACCTATCTGGATCAATCAGGTTTGTATTTTGATGCAGTGTTGAAAGGTAATCGTCTGAAAAACCAAATTAGAGCCAGAATGAATAGCGGTGATATCGGACGGGCTGATTATAATCAGAGTGCTTTCACGGCTTCACTGGAAACGGGCTATACCTTGCCAATATCTCAACTTGTTACTTTTGATCCCTATGTAAGAGTCAGTTATTCTCGCATCAGCAGTGCTGATTATACACTCAGTAATGGCATGCAGACTGATATTCAAGGAGCAAATAGCTTACAAAGTGAAGCTGGGGCACGTTTTGGTACTCATCTGACATTAGGCAGTATGGAGATTATGCCATATGTTAAGCTGGCTGTTTCCCATGAATTTAGTGGCAGCAATAAAGTCAATATTAACAAAGTGACTTTTGATAATAATTACTCCGGTAATACCGGCAAATATGGTTTGGGTATAAATACTAATGTGAATAAAAATATCTCTGTTTACGCTGAGGTAAATTACCTTCATGGTAATAGAGTAGAAACGCCGATACATTCAACAGCAGGGTTTAAGGTATTGTTCTAAGCATTAAATAGTTTTTGTCAGGAAAGTAGTTCAAGCTTAGTGCATTCTTTTGTCAGTTATGCTTGAACTACCTATTGTAACTTACGGGATTATCGCAAATGAACGTACCGGGAACCCTGTTGCCTTTTCTGGTTTAGCGACAATATTAAAAATAATCGCGCCACGAGTAGGAACTTTATCTAAATTTTTCATGATTTCTATTTGATACGTATCCTGTGCTAAAACGTAATGCTCGCCGAGGAAGTTATTATTATTTCTGGCATCTTTTGAGGAGTCAGTATCAAATGTTTCGTGCCCGATGGCTTTTATTTTCCTTTCCTCAAACAGAAACTTTAGTGCATCTAATCCCCAGCCGGGTGTCTGATTATTTCCATTGATATCTTTATTTTCCATTTTCTCCTGAGAAGGCCAGCGTTTACTCCAGTCTGTTCTTAATGCAACAAAAGTATCGGCTTCAATAATGCCATGCTCGGCTTCAAAAGAAAGAATATCTTCTTTGGACAGCGAAAAATCAGGCTCTTGTTCTGCCCGTTCTGATTTGTCAATAACTATTAATGGTAATACCAGCTCTTTTAATTCAATCCCATTCAGGAAACGTCCATCAGGAATAAAATGGCAGGGGGCATCAATATGCGTGCCATATTGCCCGACAAAAGTAAATTGTTGGGTGAAAAAGCCATCCTGATAACTAAATAATGTTTTAATTTGAGCAGGGGGAAACATAGAGAAATGAGGAGAATGTTGATCAAAGCTGTGAGTCAGATCGACCCATTTTTTGGACTTTAATAAAGTGAGTGCCTGTAAAATATTATTCGTCATAAAAACCTCATCTTTTTTAATTTTTTGAGGATGACAGGTTATATATTCAATCGCCGGTGACTGATGACAGCCACCGAGACTCGTTTGTTAGTGGATATTAATAACTTTTCGGGGTGATATCAACATAGGTGGGATCGGAAAAAGAACATTCCTCTTCAGAAATAATCGATGAAGCAATAATAATCACCGGTGATTTATTCTTATCAATATAAGGAATGGTAACTTCTATTGTCTGGGAATAAAGTTCGCCCCAGGCTGAATAAGTTATCGGTAACTTATTTTTTTCCAGAAGGTGTCTGTTAATTAATATTGAATTTGCCTGATGCTTATCCAGCTGGTTATTTTTCCTGACTGCGGCGTTTATAACCTGATAAGCTGCCCAAGATTCTGTCGTAGCGCAGTAATCTAAATTTTCATTTGTCGAAGCGATGCCTATCGCTGGGATAAATAACATCGTAAAAGTGAGAAATTTTTTCATATCATTCCATTGAATATATTATTTTAAATAATAATAAAATTTGATTGTTCTTCCGTATTCTCTTTGCAAGAAACAGCCGTTATTATCATCTTTGCGTTAATTTTTTGTGTTGAAAATGTTTGTATTTTTATATTGATTGTTTGCAAATTATGCATAAAATATAATGCCGAATCAGGATCCCCGAAAAAGGGATGGTGACTAAATGACACCACCTGAAATAAAATCAATAAACGATACCATTCATTATTATTATATTAATAAAATATTATGATGCCGCTGTTATTTTTATGTTTTCTCTGTCGTAGGCGTTAACTCCATTTCATAATCACTGACAGGGAATTGCCCATAAGTATCATGCAATAATTGTTTGCAGCTTTCCTGTTTAATCAGGTCGCTGAGTTCATCTAAGCGTTTTTGTAATAACCGCTTAGTTTCATTTTCATTATCCAAGACAGTCTGCAAAATTTTGGTTAATTTCTGCTGCAATGAAATAGGCGCATCTGAATCTTCTGATATTAAGGTAACCACTTCTACTGCTTTCAGATAGGTGATTTCCATATCGACAAGTACATCCCATTTTTCATTTTTAGCTAAATCAAGCATCTGCTCACTTAAACTAAGGATCTGCTGGTAAGCTGACAAAAGATCCAGATCATTTTTCATCAAACAATATCCTGACTGGCGTTGTAATGAGGACCTATCTGCCGCCAAGAATCTGAAATCTCGGTAAGTAAATCAATCACTTCGGTAATAGCCTTCTCATCGTTGCGTAAATTAGCATGGAGTAAACGACGACTCATATAATCATATAAAGCAGAAAGATTCTGAGCAATCTCTCCGCCTTTTTCGAAATCAAGTCCTTCTTTCAGACCATTATCAATGATATTTATCGCCTTTGAAATAGCTAAACCTTTTTCCGGGATATTTCCCTGTTGCATCAGAATAATTGCACGACGTAGGGCGCTGAGCGCCCCATTGAACAATATCTGAATCAACTGATAGGGAGAAGCATTCATAATTTCGCTCTCAAGATCTACCTGAGCGTATAACTGGCTTGCCGAACGTTGATACATATTATCCTTTAATTATCTTAAAAGCTGGAATAGGGATGAACTTGTGTTATTCAGGGAATTCATCAGTTTATCCAATTCTGTGAATTGACGTTTATAACGCTCCATTGTGGCATCAATAGTGTCATTTGTCCGCTCCACTTGTTTCTCAAGGGTTTTAAGACTTTTATTAATGCCTTCGGTTGCGGTTGCGATAGTCCCTTCATGGCTATCTAACGTTTTCTTTAATAGGTTATAAGTCTGGGTTGCAAAGCCGGTTTTTTCACCATCGCCCATAAAGAAAGCCTTAACATTGGCGGGTTTCTCTTTCAGGTTCTTTTCCAGTTTATCTTTATTGATTTCCAGTGTGCCATCCAATTTCTGTTTAATACCCAATTTATTTAAGGTAGCGATATCAGCAACATTCTGGGCGGCAAATAATTGATGTCTTAATTGGTTCTGGATATTTTTCAGTGTTCCGTCACCCAGCAAAGCACCATTATCTTTTGAAGCCGCTTCACCTTTTCCGACCGCTTTAAATTTGGTCAGTGAATCAAAAGTAGACTGTAAGTCATTATAAGCATCAACCCACTTTTTAATTGCTTCCTGCATTGGTTCAATATCACGGGAAACAACCAGTGTTTCTGATTTGAACTGCTCTACTTCTTTCAGTTCGCCATCGTCCCCTTTAACTTTTACAGTCTCTTTTTCTGAAACTTTTTTCAGATTCAGGGTAATACCTTCCGGCGCATCTTTTATTTCGTTAGTTTGGCGCTCAATTTTGACACCATTAACGTGTAATACTGCATTTTTTGCGGGAACTTTTTCTTGCATTACACCAGCGCGGTTTTTATCGCTTGGTGGGTATTCCAGCAATTCGTTCAGTTTATTATCACCTTCGACCTTAATCTTCATCATCGATTTTGTTCCCGCTTTTTTAGCGGTCAGAATCAGATAATTATTCTTATCGTCGGCTTTAATAATGCTGGCGTTAACATTACCTTCCTGCTTATTAATTGCATCACGGATCTCAACCAGAGAAGTTTGCTCACCGGTCAGAGCAATCTTCATGAGTTCTGTTTTACCGTCTTTACCTTCCTGTTCAATAACGATAGTACGGCTTGTTGCCGAAGTTTCTCCCAACTGTTCTTTTACACTGGGAACAGATGCAGTTTGCAAAGATTGCGCTACGGCAAGCTGCTCAACTTCAATCTTATAGTTACCCGGGCTGGCTTTGGAATCCGTGCTTGGAGTAAATAATTTATGGTCTTCGCTTGTTTTAGTTGTATTAAGCTTATCGAATTTTTTTAGTTCTTCCGAAGCGGTCTGAAGTTTTTCCAGACTGCCTTTTAATGTGCCAAAACCGGTCAGCTTTGCTTTATAGCTTGTTTGTTGCTGTGCTAATGGTTCTAAACGTTTTCTTTCTGCTGCCTGAAGTTTATCCAGCAAAGAACCCAAATCCATCCCGGACCCGGCCCCTAATGAGGAAATGCTAGCCATATTGACTCCTTTATTTGTAAAGCATCACTGGAGTTGTTATCGGATTAATTTGCGAAAAGTTTACTGAGAAAACGATTTTTTTGATGGATGGAATAGTTGATGAGAACAGGCGCTGTTTGGGTTATCGGTATATTCTTCGTCTTTCAGGCTGTCTATTTATTGGCTGCGCTCGCTCACTCCAGTCACCGATTTTATAAATATAGGGTTACCTATGCTCCTGGAGATTAATGAAAGGCTCCTGCTTTTCTTCACCGTAAGCCAGCCTTTGGTTGGGTAAATTCGTTTCTTTGCAGCCACGATGTGACTTGAAATCCATAGGAGATACAAGGAGTAAGAAAAAAATGAAAAACTTTTTTCAAGAAATATTAAAGGTTCTTTTTAAGTAGCCGATAAAACTGTTGGCGGTGATGAACACCGTGAGCAAACAGGCTCAGACTAATTATATCGACTTGATTTTAAAAAGGAACTCTACTATGGCATCAGTAATCAATACTAACTACTCATCTCTGCTGGCTCAAAACAACCTGACTAAATCTCAGGGTACTTTAGGTTCTGCGATTGAGCGTCTGTCCTCTGGTTTACGTATTAACAGCGCGAAGGATGATGCTGCTGGTCAAGCGATTGCTAACCGTTTCACTGCTAACGTTAAAGGCCTGACTCAGGCTGCACGTAACGCAAACGACGGTATCTCTATTGCTCAGACTACCGAAGGTGCTCTGAACGAAATCAATAACAACCTGCAACGTATCCGTGAACTGACTGTTCAGGCACAGAACGGCAGCAACTCTAAAAGTGATATCACTTCTATTCAGGATGAAGTTACACAACGCCTGAGCGAAATTGACCGTATCTCTGAACAAACTCAGTTCAACGGTGTACGTGTTCTGAGCCAAGACAACAAAATGACTGTTCAGGTTGGTGCAAACGACAACGAAACTATCACTATTGACCTGAAAAAAATCGACAGTACTGTTTTGAAACTGAATGAATTTGATGCGACTAAATCTTCTGCATTTGGTGAACAAAAAACTGAAGTTATAGGCAAAGTAGATGATGGAAAAGGCGGGAAAGTTGACGGAAAAGTGAAACTTGATACTTCTGGTATTGCAGATATCTCTGACGCTAAAGTCTTCCAGAAAATGACAGAAGCTGGTGAAGCCGATGGAAATAAATTGTTGATGTCTTACAAAGATAAAGCAGGTGAGACTAAATATGCTGAAGTGAAAACTGATGAGTCAGGAAAAGTAACAATTGATAAAGAATATACTACAAAAGTAAATGACCGTCCTCTGGATGCACTGGACAGCGCTCTGGCAAAAGTTGACAGCCTGCGTAGCTCCCTAGGTGCGGTACAAAACCGTCTGGAATCCACTGTTAACAACCTGAACAACACTGTTAACAACCTGAGCGCTGCTCGTAGCCGTATCGAAGACGCTGACTACGCGGTTGAAGTTTCTAACATGAGCCGTGGCCAGATCCTGCAACAAGCTGGTACTTCTGTTCTGGCTCAGGCGAACCAGGTTCCACAGACCGTTCTGTCTCTGCTGCGTTAATTTTTATTACCCAGCTAAAGGCTTATGCAGGGCAACCTGCATAGCCTCTGCTTATATGATAAGGATCGGCTTGCCGATCCTTATTTTTTAAGTGCTATTTAAAGGAAATACTCTAAGTATTTCGCATTGTATCGCGGCGGCAAGGGGTGAGCGAGCGCAGCCAACAAAGAGACAGCGTGAAAGACGATGGGTATTGTCAGGGACAGCCTGAAACTTGCGATACAAGGCGGACAACAAAAATTTCGCATAGGTGAAAAAGAAGCGCTTTTACTTCATTGTTCAAACGATTGTACCCGTTAGGGGATTGGATAATGGTATCCAGTCTCTTATCCAAAGGTGTCTGTTGTTGTGAGCGATTTGTATACCGCCGAAGGCGTGATGGACAAAAATAGCCTCTGGAAGCGCTATGTACCACTGGTTCGCCATGAAGCACTGAGGCTACAGGTGAGGTTGCCTGCCAGTGTCGAGCTTGATGATCTGCTTCAGGCTGGTGGCATAGGGTTGCTGAACGCAGTGGAACGTTACGATTCCCTACAGGGAACGGCTTTTACCACTTATGCAGTGCAGCGCATCAGAGGCGCAATGTTGGATGAGTTGAGGAGCCGTGATTGGGCGCCACGCAGTGTGCGACGCAATGCACGGGAAGTCACGCAAACCATCCGTAAACTTGAGCAAGAGTTAGGCCGTCCAGCCAGTGAGCAGGAAGTTGCTAAAGAATTAAAGATTAATCTGATAGAATATCGTCAAATACTGTTAGAAACCAATAACAGTCAGCTATTTTCTTATGACGAATGGCACGAAATTTACGGCGAAAGCTGTGAGCCAGTAATTGAGGAAGAGCATGAGACAAATCCTCTCCAACAGTTATTGGAAGGTGATCTCCGTCAGCGGGTTATCGATGTTATTGAGTCGTTACCTGAAAGGGAAAAAATGGTTCTGACGCTGTACTATCAGGAAGAACTGAATCTTAAAGAGATTGGCGCGGTGCTTAATGTGGGGGAATCTCGCGTGAGTCAGCTCCACAGCCAGGCAATAAAAAGGCTGCGGGCGCGTTTGAATCCAGAGAAGTAACTTTTTGCTTATTTGTTTTTTGTTAAGACTACACACAGGGCTTTATCTCTTATGTCTGTTACAACACAAAAGAAACGGCCTCTTAGCCGTTATATTAAGGACTATAAACATAGTCAGACTCATTGTTTGCATTGTCATAAGACTCTTGACCGTATTTCCCTTGTTTTTAACGGTCAGGTTATCAATAAAGAAGCAATTTCCGAGATGACCGAATTGGTTGATGACAAAACATGGAATGAGTTACAGGGTAAATTTGTAGCGCTGTGCCGCTTCTGTAGTGAAATTTATTGCAATAGCCAGACTGATTATTTCGACATTATGTCATTTAAACAGTATCTGTTTGAACAAACCGAGATGAGCCACAGCACAGTGCGTGAATACGTGGTTCGTCTGCGCAGATTGGATGAGTTACTGACCTCAGACAATTATCCTGAAGAAGAGTTTACACCAGAAAAAATTCAGGAAAAATTGAGTGAGAAGCTGTCCGAATCTGCTTTCAGTAATTACAATATCGCGCTGCGTAAATACGAACAATATCTGAGCTGGCAACAGAACGGGCATTGATTAATTCGGCGAAAACATAGCGTCTGTTTGGCTGAACAATTTGGTCAGTTTTAGAGGGGAATGTACAAATAGTGCATTCCCCTTTATTTTTAATAAATCATGTTTTATATGTCTATTTGGTTATAAATATATAACCAAATAGAACTAATCGGGTTATTTTAATCATCTGATTTAATCGTTTGATTTAATCAAATGATTATAAATAAATTGGCTAATCTATTTTTTAATTCCGCCTTTTTAACCAATGGTCATTAAGCTGGCATTTCCTCCTGCCGCTGCGGTGTTAACACTCAATGAACGTTCATGCAGCAGGCGCTCCAGCAACAGATTAGTTTCGCCCCGGGCAAAACCCTGCACTGAAACAATCGGCCCTTTACGTTGTGCAACGGTTTCACATACCTGCCGTAACTGATCGCAATCACCGTGATAAATAACTGCTTCCATAACCGTGTCTTCACTCTGCCAGTCATTCACTAAATAAATGGCGTGACGAACTTCTCTTGGTAACTGTTTCAGTAACTGCTGGTGAAGTTCATCCTTTTCCCAGACCGCCTGACAACCAACTGAAAGCACCGCGGCTAACTGAATCAGCGTATCCTGCTCATTATCTGCAAGACAGAGAACCTGACCGCGTGGCAACAGGGTGTAGGTATTACGTTCGCCCGTTGGCCCCGGCAGCAGGCGTGTTGTCCCGCCCTGAGCAAGTAAAGCGTATTCCTGAATGATGTGGTTCAGTTCCGAGTGATTATTTGATGTAGCCCATTCAGCCAATTTGTTGAAAGGAGAGTGCAGGGCAGTGCGGATAGTGGCATCCAGTGAATATTCCTCGTCCTGACGCGCTAATGTCTGAGTTGCAGCATTGACAGGGCGCTGGGACAACAGACGATAAAGATAGAGCGGCCCACCAGCTTTAGGCCCGGTGCCGGATAATCCTTCACCACCAAATGGCTGTACACCAACAACGGCACCGACCATATTGCGGTTAACATATAAATTACCGACTGTTGCCTTACCCGTGACCTGAGAGATGGTTTCATCAATACGGGTGTGAACGCCTAATGTTAATCCATAGCCGGAAGCGTTAATTTGCTCAAGCAGTTGATCCAACTCGTCCCGTTTGAAACGGACAACGTGCAGAACCGGGCCGAAAATCTCTTTTTTCAGCTCGTCAAAACTTTCCAGTTCAATAAGGGTAGGTTTGACGAACATTCCCTGTGGCCATTCCTGACTGTCTGCCGCATTTTCATGTGTCGCCTGATAAACCGTTCTGCCTTTAGTACGCATAGTCTGAATATGTCGCTCGATATTCGCTTTTGCTTCGGCATCAATCACCGGGCCGATATCGATGAACAGATGTTCAGGATTCCCCATCCGGCATTCCGCCATTGCGCCTTTCAGCATGGTGAGTGTTCTGTCTGCAACATCATCCTGTATACACAGAATACGCAGGGCAGAGCAGCGTTGGCCCGCACTGTCAAAAGCAGAGGCAACCACATCAGTGACAACCTGCTCAGTCAGGGCGGAAGAATCGACAATCATCGCATTCATCCCACCGGTTTCTGCGATCAGTGGCGTCGGTCGGCCCTGAGAATCAAGACGTCCGGCGATATTACGCTGTAACAGGCTGGCAACTTCGGTGGAGCCGGTGAACATCACGCCACGCACACGCTCATCGCCTACCAGCATAGAACCGACAGTTTCCCCTTGCCCCGGCAATAATTGCAGTACTTCACGTGGAATGCCTGCCTGATGCAGCATTTTAACGGCGACCGCCGCAATCAGTGGTGTTTGCTCTGCGGGTTTCGCCAGAACGCTGTTACCAGCCGCTAATGCAGCGGCAATCTGACCGGTGAAAATAGCCAGAGGGAAGTTCCACGGGCTGATACAGACCACAGGCCCAAGTGGGCGATGGGTATCATTGGCGAAATCCTGACGCACCTGATCGGCGTAGTAATAGAGAAAATCCACCGCTTCACGAACTTCGGCAATGGCATTGTTGAACGTTTTACCTGCTTCACGAACCAGAATACCGAGCAGGGATTGCAGGTTATCTTCCATCAGTTCCGCAGCACGTACCAAAATAGCTGCACGTTCTGATGGTGGCGTGGCAAACCAGATGGTTTCGGCATTGGTGGCGACTTCCAGCGCGTGTCTGACTTCCTGCTCTGTAGTTTCCCGCACATAGCCGACGATATCAGAAGATTTGGCCGGGTTATTAACCGGGCTGGCAACCGGTAATTCCTCAGTATGGGTATAATCACCACCTAATAATGGTTCGCTGTTCCATATTTCCATTGAAGAACTCAACAGTGCGCTGGAAAGAGAAGCCAAACGGTGTTCGCTGGAAAGATCTAATCCTGACGAATTGGTGCGGTTTTTACCGTACAAGTCAATGGGTAATGGAATTTTTGGATGAGGCAGGCCGATTTGCCCTTCAGATTTAGCCAGTTCCTGCACCACTTTTACCGGATCGGCAACCAGTTCATCGATCGGTAGGTTGGTATCAGCGATACGGTTAACGAACGAGGTATTCGCTCCATTTTCCAACAGACGTCGAACCAGATAGGCCAGTAAAGTTTCATGGGTTCCGACCGGTGCATAGATTCGACACGGGCGATTCAGTTTGCCGTCTGCAATTTTACCGACCACCTGTTCATAAAGCGGTTCACCCATTCCGTGCAGACACTGGAATTCATACTGTCCCGGATAATAATTCTGCCCTGCGATATGGTAAATGGCAGACAGAGTATGGGCGTTATGAGTTGCAAACTGAGGGTAAATAAGATTAGGCACAGATAGCAACTTACGGGCGCAGGCAATATAAGAAACATCGGTATACACTTTGCGGGTATAAACCGGATAGCCTTCCAGACCGTCAATCTGGGCACGCTTGATCTCACTATCCCAATAAGCCCCTTTTACCAGACGGATCATCAGTCTGTGACGGCTGCGCTGGGCTAAATCGATAATGCTGTCAATGACGAAAGGACAACGTTTCTGGTAGGCCTGAATAACAAAACCAATCCCGTTCCAGCCTTCCAGTTGTGGTTCAAAGCAGAGTTTTTCCAGCAAATCGAGGGAAATTTCCAGTCTATCTGCTTCTTCTGCATCGATATTGATACCGATATCATACTGGCGCGCCTGTAAAGTCAGGCTAAGCAGGCGAGGGTAGAGTTCGGTCATCACGCGCTCATACTGGGCACGGCTATAGCGGGGATGCAGGGCGGAAAGTTTGATAGAAATACCCGGCCCTTCATAAATGCCCCGACCGTTCGATGCCTTACCAATTGCATGAATAGCCTGCTGATAAGAGACCATATAAGCCTGTGCATCTTCTTCAGTCAGTGCTGCTTCACCAAGCATGTCATAGGAGTAACGGAAGCCTTTCTCCTCCAGCTTGCGGGCGTTGGCAAGGGCCTGAGCAATAGTCTCGCCAGTGACGAATTGCTCTCCCATCAGACGCATTGCCATATCTACACCTTTTCGCACCAACGGTTCACCGCTCTTGCCGATGATTCGGGTCAGCGATTTGGATAACTTGGCTTCGTTATGGGTAGAGACTAATTTACCGGTAAACAGCAATCCCCATGTCGCAGCATTAACGAACATGGACGGGCTTTGCCCCAGATGGGAGTGCCAATTACCGTTACTGATTTTGTCGCGGATTAGTGCATCGCGGGTGGCTTTATCAGGAATGCGAAGCAGGGCTTCGGCAAGGCACATCAGTGCGACACCTTCCTGTGAAGAGAGTGAAAATTCCTGTAGTAGCCCCTGAACCAGACCGGCGCGCCCAATACCCTGTTTTTGCTGGCGTAATTTCTCTGCGATGGAATATGCAAGTTTATGTGCCGCTTTGGATTGTTCTTCTGGTAACTGAGCTTGTTGCAGTAACATCGGAACAGCCTGTGTTTCAGGCAACCGATATGCCGCAGTAATTGCAGAACGTTTCACCGATTGGGGCAAAATGTGCTCGGCAAAGTCCAGAAACGGCTGATAACGGGCTTCAATTGGTGATTCTTCTTCGGAAATCTTTTCTTCTTTGTTATCCTGAGCGGCTGATATTTCCGGGATCTTTTCCTCATTTTCAAGACGTTCGAGATAATTAAAAATGGCTTGCTTAATCAGCCAGTGTGGTGTGCGCTCAATTCGTTGTGCAGCAGCTTTGATGCGGTTACGCGTTGCTTCATCGAGCTTCACGCCCATAGTGGTACTACCCATTCTCACTCCTTAATAGGAAGACTAATCAAGTTACGGAACAATATCTTCCATGTTGCAACTTTGTGCAACTTTGTTAAAAGCCATTATTCAGAATTTGTGAAATCAATCTGATTTTGAACATATAATTTGTGGCTCATGATTATTAACCTATTATCTACATGATAGATAAGTATTTATTTTCATTTGGCTACATAGGGTTTTTTATGAAAGGTGCAACTTTATGGGTGATAAATGTGACTTGGTGAGCGTTTCTTGTAAAAAATGCCGTTAATCAGTTGTTAAAAATGTTTTAGCTAATTTAGGATAGAAAGTGATTTTTAAATAATTACAAATATAAATTACATATCGGAACAACGCCACCTTCAGGTGAAATAATCTTCAGGTACAACTCTGGCCTACCCAGTAAACTTTGAGTTGCATACAGCCAGCAAAAGGCAGTCTGAAAGTAAGATGGGTAAAACCTGACAACAGAACACCTTGTCCTGAGAGAGATATTGCGCTGAAAGAAGTGGGAAATCTATACCCAATGAATTTCAAGCCGCATCGCGGCGGCAAGGGAGTTCATCCCCGGGAGCATAGATAACTATGTGACTGGGGTGAGCGAGCGCAGCCAACAAAGAGGCAGTTTGAAAGACGACGGGTATAAGTACAGAACACATCATTGACGCAAATCAAGTAGTCTGAATAAACAGGATTTGCAAAAAATACTATGGAGAAGAACCTGCATGACAGTAAATTCACCAATGCTAATTACCTTCATTGTCTATATAGCCGGGATGCTACTGATAGGCTTCATGGCATACCGTGCCACCAAGAATTTCGATGACTATATTCTGGGTGGCCGGCGATTAGGCAGTGTAGTAACAGCACTATCTGCTGGCGCTTCTGATATGAGTGGCTGGTTATTAATGGGGTTGCCGGGGGCGATTTTTTTATCCGGTGTATCAGAAATCTGGATCGCGCTGGGCTTATTACTGGGCGCCTATCTGAACTGGCGGTGGGTTGCAGGCAGATTACGTGTTCATACAGAAATCAATAATAATGCACTGACTTTACCGGATTATTTCACCAACCGCTTTGATGATAGCAGTAAAATTCTCCGTATTATCTCTGCCGTTGTTATCCTGATTTTCTTTACTATCTACTGTGCATCCGGGGTTGTAGCGGGTGGATTGCTGTTTGAAAATACATTTGGCATCAGCTACGAACACGCGATCTGGCTGGGTGCGTTAGCTACGATTGCTTACACGTTCCTCGGCGGATTCTTGGCGGTGAGCTGGACTGATACCGTGCAAGCAACCTTAATGATTTTTGCTTTGATTCTGGTGCCTGTGCTGATTTTACTCAATGTGGGCGGTGTTGAAAAAGCCATTACCATTATTGAGGCGAAAAATCCTGTCTATATGGATATATTTAAGAACCTGAATTTTGTTGCCATCATCTCACTGTTGGGCTGGGGGTTAGGTTACTTTGGTCAGCCTCATATTCTGGCCCGTTTTATGGCGGCTGATTCTCATCAGACTATCCATAAAGCGCGCCGTATCAGTATGACATGGATGCTTTTATGTCTTGCGGGTACGTCAGCGGTAGGTTTCTTTGGTATTGCGTATTTTTCAATCCATACGGATCAGGCTGGCCCGGTATTACAAAACCATGAGCGTATTTTCATGGAGCTGGGCATACTTTTATTCAATCCGTGGATCACGGGCATTTTGCTGTCTGCGGTTTTAGCAGCGGTCATGAGTACACTGAGCTGCCAGTTGCTGGTGTGTTCCAGTGCACTGACAGAAGATTTTTATAAGGCTTTTATCCGTACGAAAGCCAGCCAGAAAGAACTGGTATGGGTCGGACGGATGATGGTGCTGTTGGTCGCGGCTATTGCCATTGTGATTGCTACTAACCCAAATAATAAAGTGCTGGCCTTAGTCAGTAATGCCTGGGCGGGGTTTGGCGCCGCATTTGGCCCAGTTATTCTGATTTCGGTGATTTGGCAACGCATGACACGCAATGGTGCATTAGCGGGTATGCTGGTGGGTGCAGTAACTGTACTGGTATGGATGAAGTTTCATTGGTTTGGTTTGTATGAAATCATCCCCGGATTTATTCTGGCCTCGCTTGCCATTGTGGTGGTGAGCCTGTTAGGCAAAGCACCAAATAAGACGATCCAGCAGCGTTTTGTTGAAGCCGAAGCTCAGTATAATACTAAATAAAGATATATTCAGAGCCTCTGAAGTAGCAGAGGCTCATTAATAATAGTTAATTCCAACATGTCCATCGGCTGGGATCTCCGGCATATTCAAGTTTTGTCCCTTCTGGTGGTTGAAGAAGAGTAATAGTCCATCCTTGATCTGAATTTTCAAAATCACCGATTTTGTTATGATACACATCATAGAGAGAGTCTATTTTTATTGGTTCTGAATTAAAATAAGCGCGTATATAACTTGGTGGAGGCGCTCCATCGGTTTTTTCACTTATTTCATTCAGACGTGCTGGGCAATATTGTTTAGAGTAAAAAATTGTCCAATAATAATCAGATAAAATAGTGGGGGATACTTCTATCATTCCTATACGGCCGGACCATAATAATTTATTATCCTGAGTAATAAATTTAAACCCTGTTATTTTTTCGGAGAGAAAACAGCTGAGAGAGTTTTTATCTTCCCAAGTAAAAGTTCCTTTCTTTCCCGGCCCCACTGTTATTACTACAGGATTGCCTTCTGTTGGCTGATATGTGCAAACAGAATAGACAGATGGTGCATAGACAGTGATTGTATAATTTGTTCTATTATCAATGGTTATTGGGTGATAGCCAGAAGAGAACACTGAAATTGATGTGGCAGTAAATAACATCATAATAATAAAATTAAGCATTCTATGATAAGTTAACTTTATGATTTTCATAACCGCTCCTTGCTCATTAATGAGCAAATAAAAATTAACCTTTCTAAAGGAAACATTTCATTAGCTAATAGTAGTGTGTTTGTTTTAGTATATTTTAAATAATAGTCTATATTTTTGAATGTTCTAATTATTAATGTTTAATAAAAATTATATTAATTTATTTTTGTTTTTAATGATGAATGAAATGAACTGTAATTTTCAATTTA
>NZ_CAWQJR010000023.1:0-10926 GCF_963894935.1 Xenorhabdus sp. PB61.4 | reverse complement strand
ATTTTGATGATTATCAATCTATTTTTTTTACTCTAACCAATCAGCCTAATTATTATATAAAATTAAACAGATCAGATGGAAAAATCACTGATGAACAAAAAAATATAGCGCTTAATCTATTAATAGATGCCAGAGACAATGATCACATGGTTAATGTGACCTGTAAGAATGGATGGGCCAAATATATATCTACATTTTAATAAAATAACACATCGTCATTACTTATAAATTTATTTAACAAAAACCAATAACATTATTAAATTTGATGATTTGATATAGCTATAATAGTAACAAATAATTTACCAGAAACTTTTTAATATCATACCGTATTTCTCTATTCATTATGATATAAAAATGGCCCACCAATGTGAGCCATTTTTATTACTTAAATAAAACTATCAAACCAGTCTGGATTTGCCCGTTGTCGTATCCGACCAGGCCATCATAATGGAAGATTGTGTTTGTCCATCCAGTGCGTCAATAAAGCCACTGTCACCGATTGTTGGTGCAAAGCCGCTCATTGCCTGAATCAGTGAATCCACTGCATTGACAGAAAGCGCGATATATTCACGCTCACCGTGAGTATTTTGATCGCCCATTCGGGTAACAATATCCGCACGGTTACCATTGAAGTAATCCGTAAAGGTCACAGAGCCGATTGCTTCAAACTGCCCCTGTTCAGAACTGTCTTCCACATGGCGGTTAGTGAGCATCACCAGATCGTAACCGCTGCGCTGGAACCATAGATCCTGCCAGTTGAGTGCATTGAAGACAATCTTGTCACCGCGTTTGAGATCTTCAACCACGTTATCGATCACATCTCCGCTGATCACATAGCTATTCACGCCAGCACCGCCTTTAAAGCGGTTCTGGTATCCTCCCAGCACCAGCAAGTCATCACCATCACCGCCGTCAAACTGGCTGAACTTGGAGATAACATCTGCAATCAGGTGATCATCTCCCGCTCCGCCGTTAATCAGTGCGTGGTAACCCATCAGTTTTATGGCATCGTTACCTGCCCCGCCATCGATTCGGTTATAGTTGCCGAAAACCGTGGCAAAATCATGATCATCACCCAAGTCAGCCTGATTATTGTTACCGATAGCAACGACATAATCCTGACCTTCTCCACCGTCAATACGGTTGAAGTTACCGGAAGCAACAATGTAGTCACGCCCTCTACCGGTTTCAATGACCCCGCCTTCACCAAAGGCAAAGACCTGATCATCACCCTCTCCCATGTAGGCGTAGTTTATGCGGCCTGCAACTACGGCAACGTCATTGCCCTGACCACCAAACATGATGTTTTCGCGTCCCATCAGAACGCCGGTGTCGTTACCTTCACCGCCAGTGAAAATATTGGAGGTTCCCAGAGCGTAATAAACATCATCACCACGACCACCCCAGAAGTTGTTGTTATCACCTAAATAAGCACCGAGATCTTTGCCATCTCCGCCCCAGTTAAAGTTATAGTTACCGAGGGAAACATGGATGTCTCCATCCCCTTGCAAATGACCGCTGGTACGCAGGAAATCAAAGGTTTTTTCCTGCATATGCAGCAGATCATCAGTCAGATTCTGTTTCAGATTGGAAACCAGATCTTTCATCTCTTCCTGCTTATTCTGCTTCAGCAGGGTTGCAAACAGGTTTGGCAAATTAAGGGAATTAAAGCCGAATGTCCGCTCTGATTGTGTATTTTCGTCACTGGTATTTTCAGCGGACGCAATCTGTTCTGTCGGGGCTTTTTCTTTGATGCCATGACTTTCAAGGAACGAACTCACACCGTCTGCACCGGCTGACAGATTGGTTTTCAGGCCATTGAGCAATGTTTCCGGATCAACAAATGCCGACAACTGGTTGCCACTGAATTCACTGATTACCTCCAGCATTTCCCGCAAAATGGCAACGCCGTCTACTGACTGATTTGAACGGGAAATGATAGCCCCATCTGAGGTGTAGTCCACGCCAAAGATATCACCCAGTGTGGTATCAGCATTCACGCTGGCAAGGTTTCTCAACAGCTTATTTTTAAGCTGACGAGGCAGATCCGCCGGATTAAAGGTGAATGTGGTTTTTGCTATCCCTGTTGAGGTGTATTGCTGAGTCATCAGGCCAAACAATGAACCGAGGTTAATATCCAGAATCGAATGAATATTGTCGCCGAACATCAGGTTCCAGTTACCGGTTGTTACCTGAATATCCGCACCCTGCCCGCCAACGGCAAAATTGAAGGACAGTTTTTCATTCAGCTGGCGGAGTTTATTGGCTCTGCTGAGGTTAGCCATTTCCGGCTTATTCCCTGCCCCACTCAGCCACTGGTTATATTTCTTGTTCAGTGTGCTTTCAATATCGCTCTTCAGGCCACGACCGCTGCGTTTATACTGAGAATCAAGATCTGTCAGCGATGTGTAATCCACGCTGCTGGTCATATCCAGCCCTGACATATCCTGTAGATATTTCTTCACGCTTTCGGTTGTCCACTGTACTTCCTGTTCAGACAACCAGTCAGAAGTAGTGTACGAGCCGGCAATGTTTTGCAGAATGCCCGAGACGCGGGAAACATTATCAAACGGGTTAAGCATCGGTGGTGTCGGGATGGATTTATCCATCATCACCAGCAAATCATTACTGCGCCCCTGATTAAAGCTGATATTCCGGTTGCCGACAAACAGTTGGGCGCCTTCCAGTGCCTGATAACCGGCAATGTTGACGCTGTGTTTGCTGTCACCGTCTCCCAGATGAACCATGACATTATTATCGCCAAACGCCAGAGACTTGAATCCCCCTGTGCCGACTTTAATACCCACGTTGGTGGTTCCCCAGTTAATGGAGGTAAATTCGCCATCACCGGCCTGTACCTGCACATTGCCGGAATAGCTCAGTCGGTTATCAGAAGACGCCCCGACCGGATAATCCTCAGGCTGATGCTGATGTTTTTTCGGCACATGGAAAGTTTCGGTATTGTCTGCAATCGCGTTCTTCTCAGTCATCACCTCATGCGGGCGATGCTTCCGGCTATTGGTGCTACTACGCAGGCTGCCTACACGGACAAGTGAAACGTTGTTTTCAGAAACATGATTACGTATACGTTCGGCATTGCTTTCGACTTCTCCTTTATCGTTCCAGCTCAGGACGATTTTATTTTCCGTGATCTTATTTTCCGCTTTATTGTGCTCAGATCGCGTATATTTACGACCTGATTTACCGATCACCACTTCGGTTCGACGGGCAGAGACTGTCGTGCGGATCCCATTTTCATCAAGAGCAGAAATCAGGCGATACGCAAAACCATCGCGCTTGTCATCACTAAGCAGAGAGCACCCGACCAGACTGATATAATCCAGCTTTCCGCCATGCTGGAAACTATTCTGGAACTGCTTTAACCGCATTGCCAGTTCAGGAGCCGTGTAATCACTCATTGTCGTGCTGTTGTAGCCATCAATCTCATCACCGCCGTGACCAACAACCTGCCAGCGTATTGTGCCGCTCAACTGACTCGGATCGCCGTATACCACTTTATACTGACCATTGCGATCAAGCTGGACAAGCACACTCTCTTTCGGATGCTTACCAGCCAGATAAGAGACCGAATCAGCCACATGGGGATCATCTTCGAGCTGAATAATAACCTGACCATCAAAACGCATTTTTTTGCGTTCCAATCTCGGTAACACCTCAATCTCTTCCCATTCACTCAGATCGTGGTTATTCAGCGGATGAAGCCTGTTCAGTGCATTTCTCATCGGCGAGCCATCAAAGATTTCCATTGCCAGAATATCTTTCATGGTTGTTCTGTCACCGAATACCGGACGATAAGCCGCCAGAGCCTCTCCATCCAGAACGATAACACGCCCGAACATTCTTTCCCGCTGGCTGTTTTTAGCCATGTTGTAGCTTTTTGCCATGTTCAGGCCGGACTGACCGAAGAAACGTGTGACATAATCGCTGAATTTCTCTGCCGAGGAGAATTCCACAATGCCGACATTAGGATCATAGAAGCCGTATGTCCGGTTCTCACCGCTGCCTTTTGACCACGCCGCCATCGCGTGTCCCAGAGTATTCAGCTCCAGCAGAACCGGTTTTTGCCCTGTATTGGCAGCCGTGATTTTTTCAATCACACCTTGCACGCTCAACGCTTGTTCGCCGCTCAGTTTCTCTTTCCATATCTTAGTGGTGCTGTCCAGCATCGGATCTCTGGCATAGAGCGCAGAGAGTGTCCCCAGTAACTTACTGGCGTTGGCCTGTTCACCCTCAGAATATAATTCGGGATTGTTGAGTACTGAAGCCGCAGAATACATTTTATTCAACAGGCTACGTCCTACGTTTTCCTGACCGTCATTTTCCAGCTGTTTTGCCAGCAGAACCAGTTTTGACAGTGGTACACAGCGCCCGCCAAAGCCATCATTAGACAAGTTGAGTAACATCAGTTGTGGCGCCAGATGTTCGCTTGCTTTTGCATCTACCGCTCCCATAGAAGTGACATCACGGAAAAGGCGGCTATATTTCTCTACTTTTGGTCGCAGAGTCATTTTCAGTGCCCGGTGTTCAATTTCCCACGCCAGCGCACCTTTCTGTTCCGCCGTCCAGTTCCCTTTAACCAGCATATCCACCAGCTGCCTGATATCCATATCTGAATGGAAACCATCCACAATTTGGTTCGCGTGATTATGCCGGTAACCTGACAGGAAGGCTTTTGTCGCGCGCAAATCCTGCTCCCGGCCCTGATTATCCACCTGAGGTTTCAGCGCCTGCGTGTAGCGCCCCAAATCATTTTTGATGCCTTTGAGAATAGTGCTTTCCTGCTCATGCAATTGAGAACCGGCTTCAGATAGATTGGCAACAATTTGTCCGGCATATTTCACCATTATCTGATAACTGGATGCATGGCTATAATACGTGCGTTCACCAGAGACGTTATAATCAGAGGCCACCAGTCTGGTTCTGAGTTTTTCGCCTTCATTGCCCAGACCTTCATTATCTGTCAGCAACATAATCGGCATCTGTTTCGAGACCCCGCGCAGATTCTGCTCCACAGAGAATTTACCATTAACGGCTTTTGCCAGTATTCCGGTCAGGCCGGAAGGATTCGGTATTTCATGAGCTGTGATCGCTTTGGTCATACTTGGCATCGGTCTGTCCAGCAGTAAGCCGGAAACCGTCATTCCTTTACTGTCCACATAACGGGCCAGATCAGCCGCAATCGGTGCCCCCATTGAATAACCGTGGATAATGATATTTTCCGGGCTGATATCACGATCATTAACCAGATAATGGAACATGGTACGCGCATCCTGATACATTCCCTGTTCATTCGGATACCCATCGCTGGTGCCATAACCGCGCATATTAACCGACAACACATCAATACCCTGTTGCCGGTAATGAGGCTGAATTTTACCCGCCTGCTCTTGCGCCGATGAACCGGAGCCGTGGATAAACAAGACGACTTTTTTATCCGAAGCATCCCTCTGCGATGCGTTTTGCCCCTTATGGTAATAGCCTGCCAAACGTCCGGCTTCGCCTTTCAGGGTAACTTTTTCGGTTACACCACTATTGATTGCTAAGTTGATCCTGTTCTGCATCTCCTGACTGATTTGGCGACGCTCCTCTTTTGTACCGTACAGTTCACTGTTCATGAAGCGCGTTACAGGATTCTTTGGCGTTCGTTCATGCGGTGCTGAGCCATCATTAGGCATAGCTACTTTCTCAGCCCTTTCCGGTTGCTCTCCGGTTCCGCCATGATTTAATGCGCTATCAAAACGGTGATGTTTTTGTTTAACTCGCTCACTCTGAGTGGCTTCCTGCAAGGACTGACCGAAATCAAACAGTTCGCTTGGTGTCCAGACACCAAAGCCAGGCCGCCATGCTTTACCAAGCACTTTTTCCGCCCCGCCAGCCTTAAGAATACGGGCAACAACACTTGAACAGTTTTGCGTCATAAGCTGATAGCGGGCATCCGGATCACTGCTGATTTTGCCCCATTCAGCCTGCATTGCCGCGACATCAAGGCCTTCCAGATTGATGCGATATACCCGATCAGGGTCAACGGTGCTGTTTTTGAAATTAGCAATCTCTGTCAGCTCTCTTTCAGCAAACTGGCTCATAACACTGGCAATGGCCTTTTCCATGCGTCCGGAGTTCTGTAGTCTTGCTGCCAGACGTAAGGCTTCCGCAAAATTCCGGCCGACTTCATGCATATCCATGCCGGGATCAGCCCATTGGGCAAGGTACGGGCGATAAATGTATTGCGGTATTTCAGCAGATTTGAGCAGCTCCGGATTGGCAAGTGCCGCCATCGCAAAGCCTTCGCTGACATCGCTGAATTTAACATCCACACCTTTGGCAATTTTCAGTTTTTCAAGGAATTCTTTCAGTTCAGCTGAGCCATCTGCCAGACCGAAGCCATCATCTTCTTCAGCCTCAACATCAAATATCAGGGTGGGTGCCTGGAAAGCAGGCTGGCTCAGATCACGCCAGCGAAGTCGCAGATCAGGCTGATCCGGGGTGGCGATATTCAGGAGTTCTCGTATATCCGTCGATTTATTCCCTGCCGGCCACCAGCTCACATAGTTGATTTGATTGAGATGAGTGGCATCTTCTGCATTAACCAGAACACGCCCCTGACCAATCTGCATTGCAACATGGCCCAGCGTACTGTTTTCACTCGGTCGCCAGACAAACAGGGTGGCACTGACAGGGGACAAGTGTTGTTCAATTGCCAGATGAACTTTTTTCAGACCTGCAATATCAATACCTTTGCCATCTTTCGCGAGATCATGGGCAGCCAGACCGGCGAAAACAGCATTCGTGACATCCTGACCATACTCTTTGGTTACCGCTGCCATCACCTGTTTCAGCCCGGCATCTGCGGTATTTTTACCAATATGCAAACTGAACTGACCGTGAGTAACAAAATCACCCTGAGGATCTAAATAGAGATGTTTGCTCTCTTTGAGGTTAGCGTTATCGAGCCTATTGTATAGCTCGCTGAAAGTTCCTTTCCCTGAGCTTTTCAAAGTCGGATCTGCCAGAACCAGTGATTCTTTCAGACGGATATCGATCTGGGAAAGCAGCCGATTCATTGCAGGTGCCCGCCCTGATTCAGAATGCCCAAGCAGATAGCCCGCCACCTGTTGTTGCAGGTGAGTTAATTGTTCAATGGCATCCAGTGAATAATCCGGTTTTTCCCGTAAAAGCTGTTCATAAGCCCGCAGTGATTCAATGACATTACGATAGCTTTCACCCAGTGGCTTGCCTTTGATATAAGCCATTTTCTGCAATTCATCACCGGACATCAGTTCGGTATTCGGCGAGTAATACCACGAGCCGCTGACTTTTTCGGCAAGAATGCGGGTATGACCATCTTCAAGGGAAATAATGTGATTTCCCACCAGACGTAATTCATCCGGGAGCTGTTCATAATTCTGATAATTGGCAAATATAAACCGTTCGATGGTGTTAATCTGCGCCTGATCCTGCGGGTTATCGACTTTAATCACTTTCAGCCCGGAAGAACGTAGCCCCGGCCAGGGCATAACTTCAAAGCTATTATTTAAGCCTTCACGTATCAAAATATTGCGGTCAGTGCGCAGGCGATAGAATGGGATAGCCTGATTTAACATGCTATCAATAGCACTGACTTTAATATCCAGATCAATCAGTGTATTCGCGTGGTAACCATCAGGATCCTGCTCAAGATATCTCACCTGCTCAGCCGGACTCAGTGAATCAAAGCGCATTTTCACCCGGACGCCCGGATCGGTCAGCCTGTGACCCATAGACTCCAGCGGTTTTCCCCGGTAATGATAGGCGTGTTTATCCAGCAGGCGAATTTCATTGACCAGACCTTCACGCTGTAACTGGCGCAATACCGGCAGCTCAACATTCCAGAAGAAATTACCTAAACGTACTCCGCTCGGTGCGATGACATAAACATCATCACGCGCACCCGTCGCATAAACAGAACACCAGAAACCAATATTACTCCGTGTCGCTTCGCTGATGGCGGTGTGCAGTCTTTCCTGTTGGAAATCATCAGGATCAAGGGAAGTATTACACCAATCCATCAGCTTCTTATTGAGTTCAAGGGCAAGTACGTTCCCTTTCACATCAATATCGTAAACCACTTTTTTATCATCTGGCTGCACGGCATCCAGTACAGAGCGATAGATGCTGAACTCCTGACCTGACCAGAATGAAACGATACTTTTTTCACCATGATTAGGTTCAAAGCTATAACCAAAACGCTCCAGTTTAGTGATAAACTGAACGCGCTTATCCCAGTCAAAATCAAGGGTTGAATCAACAAACAACTTCGCCAGTGGCGCAATTTGATCTTTAGGAATGGTATGCCGGATGATGGTGAAGAAATTCTCAATAAAATCAGTCAGTCTATCTCTGATGTTGTCATTAATCTCAACATTAGGACGCACACCACCCGGTACAGGAATATAGTTATTCTTTGCATGATCATTTAACTGATCGCGTCCACTATCCAGCCAACGGTATATTTCCGCGACTTTCTTTGCTCTTTCTCCGATGAACGGATAGGTTGAACTGCTCTTTTGCGACAAATTACTCCGCACGGAGCTACCGCGTGAGTCAGTACGGGAGTCTGATCTTCCCAGAGGTTTCAGGCCACTCAGATCCAGACCAGAAACAGACAGTAATTTTCTGTTCCCCGGCTCAGAGATATTCGGCACTGATTCAGGTGAAATATTGCTATGCGGTAATTGCTGCGTGCGCGATGAGCGCGGTATATGGGTAGAATTTGCCTGTGTAGCACGAAGGCCTGCATTGATCTGTAAACGCTCCACAGCCTGTTTAGCATCGGCAAGGGCAGATAAATCGTTCTCAGATTCCTGTAGCTTTTTACTGAAAGCCCCGACTTCCTGCATCAAAGTCGTGGAATTAATATGGCTGGTTGTATCACCAATCCTTTCTGCTTCATAGGCTTTACCTGATCGATTACTGCCAACATTACTAAAACGTGGTGTATAGCCATTATTTTTTGCTACTTCACTGGCTTCAGCCTCAATATCCTGAAGCGTCCTGCTGGCACTAAGTTTGGCCTGCTCCGCCTGCTTTTGCTGTGCTTCCGCTTCTTCTTTCCGGTATTCAGCCTTCATTCGGGCATCCGCAACATCTTTCCCGACATTTAGCTGATCTTGTTTAGATTTAGCAACATTGATTTCTGATTTATCCAGTGAATTTTCGATCTTCTGCTGTTGCTGTAAAGCCGTAGACAGTGCGTTATCCAGTTGTTGTCCGGCTGTTGCTTTTGACGTGTCCACCTGTGTCTGAAGCTTATCCAGTAATTCACCGGCAAAGTCATGACGCCAGTGTGCTCCGGATTCTCCCTGATGGTGTGCGTGGGTCTGTTCATCCAAAAGTTCCAGCGCTTTGGCCTTCGCCAGCAGTTCATCCGTCACAGCCTGCTGTTCTTCCCGGATAACATCGCGCTGTGCCAGTCCATTCGTATTCAGGGCATCAAAATCCGTGGATTCCAGCTGATTCTGAGTGCCTGCAATCGCTGCCAGTTGTTGCTCTTTTTCCTGCGCCAGACGTTCACGATCAGCTTCGGCGCTACTTTTATCGGCTAATACGCTTTCAGCCACCACATTTTTTGATGCAAGTTCACCATCATGACTGTTATCTGAGTGATCCGAAGTCGCCACGATGTTATCCAGTATATAGCCCCTGCCATCGTCTTTACCGATACCTTTAAACGCCAGTCGGTTACTGCCCGCCTGAGCAAGTAGTACCAGCTGTTTATGCTGCCAGACGATCCTATCGTTCGCAGATGAGAAGACAACCTGACCATTCCAGAGTACTTCTATACCGTTATCATCGGTGCTGGCTGCTCGTCGGGCAAAATCAAAATCAAGGGTAATGGCCTCTCCCGCTTTAAGCTGGCTCAAATCCTGATAAATGGTGGTGTTAACCTGTGCATCCAGTTCAGACACATACCTGCCGTGGCCTGCGTCATCCAGCCCATAAGACGCCGCCGGATGCTGGGCTTCAATCCCATTGGTGGCTTGCCAGCCCAGAGTACCGGCCTCGAAATCCCCGTTGGTAATCAGGTTAGGCTTCTGATTTTTTCCGGACTGACCCTCTTCATTCATGATGGTTTCCAGTCTGCCGACATCCGGTGTTTCCAGCTGGCTCACCGAGGCATGCAGATCGGCGGAAAGCGTGGAGCTAACTTCACTGATTTCTGTCAGTTTAAAGCCTTTCAGGTCATCCACTTCTGGCAAATTGATGGCACCCCGCCCACGATAACTGCCTGATGTATTGGCTTCATCACCATGAACCAGAAAGTTAATTCCCTGACTGCCCATAGCTCCCAGTAACGTCTGTTTGATATTACCGAACAACGTTGCCAGTTTATGGCTTTCCGTATTGCTGGAGGCCAGCGCCAGATTGTAAAAATCGCCGTTACCGATTTGAATGGCAACGTTATTGCGGGCATAGGAAGCGTGAATATTCATCCCGTCACCAACATGAACACTGGCATTGCCGATGCCTTTCATGACCGAGACATTCAGCCCGTCACCCACTTTGGTGCTGACATTGAGCTTACCCCAGGCCACATTAACCGAAATGCCATTCCCCACTTTGGTATTTACGTTCAAATCACCGTGGGCCGCAACCACGCTCAGGCCATTCCCCACGCTGGTTGTGATATTACTTTTGCCCTTCGCCGCGGTAATCTGCATACCATCACCCACTTTGGTGACAACGTTACTCTGGCTCCACAGCGCATTAAAGCTGTCACCCTGACCTACGTGCGTGACAATATTCGCATCGCCTTTAGCCAGTGTAACCTGACGGCCATTACCCACTTTGGTGATCACATTCGCCTTACCCCACGCGCCGGTATAATCATCACCATGACCTACATGAGTCAGAATGTTAGCCGAGCCT
>NZ_CAWQJR010000022.1:0-11074 GCF_963894935.1 Xenorhabdus sp. PB61.4 | reverse complement strand
AATTTCAGTTGTTCAGCATTGCAGTAATAATTATCAACATATTTATATTGTGTATAGTAAAAACCCTGAGATAAAGAAAAATATAATTTCATTATATTTTACATCCATAGAGGTCATCTCATGAATAAAGGATGTGTATGGTTAGTCGGTGCAGGTCCCGGCGATGTGGGTTTAATTACAGTCAAGGGATTACATTGCATTCAATCTGCGGATGTCATTGTTCATGATCGTCTCGTTAATCCTGAACTTATTGCTCAAATACCCGAGCACTGCGAAATTATTAATGTCGGTAAAGAACATGATTATCACCCTATTCCACAAGAAGCGATTAACGAAATTCTGGTAAAACATGCTCTGGACGGAAAACGAGTCGTGCGCTTGAAAGGCGGCGATCCTTATGTTTTCGGTCGTGGAGGAGAAGAAGCAGAAATTCTGGCACAACATGGTATTAAATTTGAAATTGTTCCGGGGATCAGTTCCTCAATTGGCGGATTGGCCTATGCAGGGATCCCGGTCACTCACCGCGATTACGCATCGGGTTTTCATATTGTGACCGGGCACACCTCCCAGGAAAACAAACAACAAAACTGGAAAATACTTGCTCAGCTGGAAGGCACTCTGATCATTTTGATGGGAATGACCCGCCTGACAGATATCTGTCAGCAATTAGTTCAGCATGGTAAACCCGCGACAACCCCAGCGGCAGTGGTTATGTATGCCAGCCATCCGAAACAGGAAAGCGTTATCGGCACACTGGAAACACTGGCGGCAAAGGTCGAAGAAAAGGAACTGCATGCTCCTGCTCTGATTGTGATCGGTGATGTGGTTAATTTAAGTGAAATGCTGGCCTTCTCTCCTTCTTATCTGAATCTTTCTTCGCTTTGCCCTGCACTGGAAGATTCTATTGACGGAGTAATACCATGAGTGAACATGGCGGCAATATTATCGGCATTGCTCAACAATATGGCCTTTCAGCCGATGCGCTCATTGATTTCAGCGCTAATATTAATCCACTAGGCGCACCGGAACGTGTTAAGACGCTGATAAAGAATAGCCTGACCGATATTGAGAAATATCCCGATATGGAGTATCGCTATTTACATCAGGCAATTGCGGAAGCGCATAAATGCGATGAGGCAAAGGTTATTGCAGGCAACGGTGCAACAGAGCTGATTTATGCCATTGTCCGCTATCTTAATCCCAGACTCGCTTTACTTCTTACTCCGGGATTTGCCGAATATCGACGGGCTTTGCAGCAAATCGGAACAAAAATCATCGACTATCCATTAACAGAAGAAACCGGATTTCAGCCTGATTTACGTCTACTGGATATGCTTGCTGCGATTAAACCCGATTGTTTGTTTATTGCTACGCCCAATAACCCCACAGGGTTAATGCCGGATAATCAAGTTACACAGGCGCTGGTGGAATATTGCGAGAAAAACGGAATTTCGCTAATTGTCGATGAATCCTTTATTGATTTTTTACCTGATAATCGAGGATTGATACCACAAATTTCCACCACAAAACATCTCTATATATTGCGTTCAATGACAAAATTTTTTGCTATTCCCGGCCTACGATTAGGTTATTTAATCAGCGGAAATACAACCGTTATTGCAGGGATGAAAAACAGACGTGAGCCGTGGTCAATTAACGCCTTTGCCGCAAAAATAGGTGAAATTTTATTTGATGAGCATGACTATATTGCTGCGACACATCAGTGGCTAAAATCACAGCAATATTATTTGTGGAATCAGCTTTCAGCCTTTTCTGAACTGACAGTCTGGCCGCCATCAGCCAATTTTTTATTTTTTCGTTGTGAGCGACCTGAGATTGATCTGTGGCATGCCTTACTGAAACATCAACTACTGATCCGCCATTGTAAAAATTATGCCGGACTAGATAACCGTTACTATCGAATAGCCGTACGCAGTGAGTGGGAAAATCAGCGCTTAATTACAGCCATGCATCAAGTCTTTTCTTCACGGAACGCTTCAATAAGGTGATAAGTGATAAAGTCTGCTTTGCTACAGCAATATTTATCACTATCATTATTGCAGACTTTAACTATTTGCTTTTTAAGTTCCCCATATTTTTTCGCAATATTAGAGTGTTTCTTTAAATAATCACGAAAAGCCAAATGATCTACAATACGTGGATTACCGACTTCAAAAGCATGTATGTGGTGAGTCCGATTATTGCCCCCTTTCTGGAAGTATCGCCTTCCTGAGATACCGTTTTCCCCTTTCGCTTTATAACCATGAAGCAACATAATATCTGAATAACCGTCCAGTAAGTTAATATCATTCACTTCAACCAAAATATCGATAATTGGTTTTGCAGCAAGATGTTCAACACTAGTACTACCTATATGATGAATCTTAGATATATTTTTATTCAGTATGCTAAGTAACAACTCAGCTTCTTTTTGGTACAAAGCAGGCCACTGAGGGTTGTAATCAACGACTTCAAGTGTTCTTTTGCTCATATATATCTCATCAGTACAAAGGTATTATTGGGTAATAAGAATACATTTATAGTAAGAATTTACCACGCAACCCTATCAGATTTCCGAACGGATCTTCTAATTGACACATTCCTAAATTATTTTCAATTTTCATCGGTCCCCTATATAGTTTCGCACCTATTTCTTCGAAGTTATGAATAGCTGATTTAAGACAAGGGACTGACCAATACAGAACAGTACCATTTTTTCCAGCATAAACCTTTTCATCGGCCTGGACTATTTCCAGAATAAAATTTTTTATTTTTAATATAGTAAAGTTAAACTTCTCCAAATAAATACTTTCTGCTTCTGGAAATGCCTGTTTATACCATTCCAAACCCTGACTAACATCAGGTACAGGGATCAGAAGCGTAGCTGGTTTTATCATGATTATCCTCTTCTCCTTGATAAAATTATCAGATAATTAAAACCGTACTCAACGTAACATCATACTCAGTTAAAATTCTGATCACTTTATCTTTCTTTTTTTAAAAACAAAACATTTGCAAAAATTTTCTGGTGTATGAATAATTTGAAAACTTTTTTTGTTATGGACGATAAACTATGAAAACTTTTTTAAAAGTTGGTGTATTAAGTAGCGCAGCATTACTCCTTGCAGCTTGTGATGCCTTAGATCCTGAAAGCAATAAAAACAAATTCTATTATAGCAACCCAACAAACAGTACTATCACATTTAAAATTGACGATAAGGATTACACTATTGAACCGGGGATCAACGGAAGTGTAAAACTGTCACCAGGAGTACATTATCTTTATGATAATAAAGGTAATAAATCTACCTTTATGGTACTGGAACACAATAATGGCGGTATCCTCAATCCGAACAATTATATGTATTACACCTTATCAGAAGTATATGCGTTAAAGGGGCAGGCAGACCGTTTCATGCCAGCAGAATATGAGGTTACTATTAACGGGCATGAGCTTGAAATGCCATTAAGAAGTAGTAACGCAGCAGTTATTGATGGCAATGTCTTTAACTGCCAATTTCCTTTAGGCAAACCATTCCCAGAAGAAATTAATCTTTATGATAAAAAATCTCAGGGAAAAATAACCTCAAAATGTTTTGATAAACCAGAGTTATTGCAATACTTTTTAACAGAATACGATGAAAAGTTCACTCCTGATACCAAAGCTGATGAAAACAACGATACAGTGAATACAGTACTTGATTACACTCTTCCTGAGCCGAAATTTAAACATGCTGATGTGCAGAAAGAAGCAGAAAAATTGGTTTCATTATTAAATCAGATTAAGTCTTCTGATAATCCAGATATTTACGATAAATTCAGAGAAAAAATCAATCAGGCATACACAGATTTGTCTGAAACATACCAAAAGTATTCTCCACAAGATACGGTGGAAGAACATAAATATTTTGATAAGTTCGTTTCCGAAATCAATCAGTTCCAACGTTTTGGCCTATTCATTAAATAGTTCAAGCCATTACAATTAAGGGCCAGCGTCCCTGCTGCAAGTGGCAGGGAATTAATATTGTATTCCCATGATTTTCTGCAACCCATAAAATAACTCATTATGGTTAATTATCGAAATGACTCCCATTGTTTTATGAAGATGAAAAACCAATAAATCAAATTAATATCATATGGTTACATTAATAAATGGGATCTGAACACCCTTCATTTGGTCATCACAACTAAAGAACTTATTAAATTCTTTCTTGACTAAAGATAAATAACTTTCTCTAATTAATAGTTAAATAGGAAAATTAGTTAATAATCGGTAAAAGGGGACGACTATGATTGTTTTTGTGACTGGAGCAACAGCTGGCTTTGGTGAAGTGATTGCACGAAAATTTATTGAAAACGGTTCCATCGTTATTGCTACCGGGCGTCGCAAAGAACGTCTGGATAAATTAAGGGAAGAATTAGGTGAAAATTTTTATCCTGTACAACTGGATGTGAGGGACCGTGCTGCAATAGAGAAAGTTATGCAGGATTTGCCTGATAACTTACGTAATATCGATATTCTCGTGAATAATGCCGGTCTTGCATTAGGGCTGGAGCCCGCTCATCAGGCTAACCCTGATGATTGGGAAACTATGATTGATACCAATACAAAAGGCTTAGTGAATATGACCCGCGCCTTATTACCTAACATGGTAAAAATGAATCACGGTCATATTATTAATATTGGTTCTGTCGCAGCAAACTGGCCATATGCGGGCGGTAACGTTTACGGTGCTACCAAAGCATTTGTAAAACAGTTTAGTCTGGGTCTTCGTGCTGATTTACAAGGGAAGAAAGTTCGGATTACAGATATTGAACCGGGTTTGGTCGGAGGAACGGAGTTTTCTCAGGTTCGCTTTAAAGGTGATGGTGAAAAAGTGAATAAAACCTATGAAGGCGCAGATGCACTGACTGCGGATGATGTTGCAGAAGCTGTATTCTGGGTTGCTAACCTGCCGGGTCGCGTCAATATCAATACATTAGAAATGATGCCTGTTTGCCAGACATTTGCAGGCCTGAGTATACACAGAGCTTAAAAATTTAATCTGTTCATCAATCGGTAATGGTATAGGTGTTATTTTATACCCGGAATAATAAGGCGGCTCTTTAAAAGAGGTTTCAATTATTTCGGGTATCATTCAATGAATACTTTGTGAGAGAGGTTAATGCATGAATGTTCATAATCCCTTGATAGTAAAATACTTCCCTGCCATTGCCCTTCTTTTACTGCTATTTTGGCAGACTCCTGCGCTATCCAGATCTAATCCTTGCACATCAGATAACTGCGTCATTATTAATGGCGGTGGTGAAAATTCTATGACCAGAGAGACCGCCAGACAGGATAGAGAAGAGTGGAACGCACAACGTGATTTGCGTAATAAAATTAATAAACGCAAAGAAAAGAGATTTGAAGAATATGAGAATGACGTTGACAATGAGGATGCTTGTTTGAAAAACTTCAACCTGAATGCTTATTGGGAACCAAAAACAAAGCGCTGTCTGGATGTGAATACAGGTCGCCCTATTAATCCTGAATAGGCTATACCCATACCAATAAATCAAGGAGATAAGGTGAAAAAATTCTTACTAGCCGGGGCTATTTTAATGACTGCAGCTACATCTTTTGTAACTCAGGCATCACAAGATCAAAATCTGCAATCCAATGTAGTGACAAATAAAGTTGTGACATGTGATGTTCTAAAAGAGCAAATAGCGCAGAAAATTATTAACAACGGCGTTAAACAAGCAGACTTTAAGCTTGAAGTTATCGATAATGATCAAGCGGTTAACAGTGATGAGAAAGTCGTTGGGAGCTGTAACCGTGGCAAACAGAAAATTATTTATACCCGACTTCCTCACGCTAATGACGAAAGCCAGTCCACTCACTAATCTATCGCTACAAGTAATTACATCACAAGAAGGGAGTGCCGCTGTGTTCACTCCCTTCTTGTATTCACAGATGATCAAATGTCGATATAACAGTGCTATCCAGATAATGAGATAATTCTCGCTCTTCTGGCCTTAATAGATAAGGAATTTCACCCAGTTGAGGCGCTGGTATGTGACAACGTAACCTTTTCAGCACTTCAGCGTAATGTGCTAAACCGGGATTAATGCGATTTGCTATCCAACCAAGCAATGGCACGCCATCACTGATAATGGATTGTGCAGTCAAAATAGCATGATTAACACACCCGGTTTGAATTCCTACAACTAAAATTACGGGCAGTTTTTCTTTCACAACCCAGTCAGAATAGAAAGAGTTATCTTGTAATAACGCCCGCCAGCCACCATTTCCGTCAACAATCACACGATCTGCCTTATGACTCAGTTTATTAAGACAATCAGTCATTTGAGCAAAATCAACCGAAGTTCCTTCTCCTGTTATAGGTTCATACCCTACAGCAATTTCCTTTTCATGATTAAAGAATTGCAGTAATGCGCGGGTAACAACCGTTTTACCGATATTGGTATCCGTGCCTGTAACAAATAAGCGCGTTAACATAAATTTATTTCCGTAATAACCGATTAGACTGGTTACTCTTTGCTGTAACTAGAGAACTGAGTTGAAGTTTAGGTGATGTGTTTGAGATAGGGATTGCGTTAGCTCAATGTTTTGCCTGATGTACGCTATCCTTGCATAATTTCGAGCAGTAAATGACCACTGTACAAGGATTGCTTGATCAATGATGCAGCCGGTAAGGTTCCTGAATTGGCAAATGCGGTCGCTGCTATATTGACTCTTTGGCTGTATCCGGGGAGTGAAAGCTGCGTTATTTTCTGTTGAATGACAGGATAAAGAATATGTTTCGCCTCGTTCAGTGGTGAACCAATCAATATTTTATCTGGATTGAAAATATTGACCATAATCGCCATGATGTGCCCTATTCTTTCCCCTACACCCCGGATAATCTCTGTTGCCAGAGGATCACCCTGATTAGCAGCCAGACAAAGCCATTCCACTGTCAGAGGTGTTGCCGGAGATATTAATGAACCAGGGTATTGGCTGGTTAGTTCTCGTGCTTTCAGCAAAATATTTTTAATGCCGACAACGGTTTCCAAACAACCTGTGTTGCCACAATAGCAACGCTCGCCATCAGGTTCGACCTGAGTATGCCCAATTTCAACAACACTCTGATTTCCTGCATGAAGCATTTTCCCGGCGATCATAATGCCAACACCAACGTTATCATCAATAACAACCTGAATAATGTTCTGGCAACCCTTCCCTGCACCATATAAAGATTCAGCTATTGTCCATGCGGTAATACCATGCTGTAAAAAAACCGGCACGCCGATACGTCGGTATAAAAATGTGCTGAGAGGAAGATTCTGGATACTGTAATGCGGTGAGTTATGAATAACTCCATTAATCGGGTCAATAATCCCGTTTGTGGTCACACTGATAGCCGTTAAACGCTCAAGGTGGAATTGATGCCGGAAAAAAAAATTATCGATCAGCTCAGCAAGGCAATTCAGAAAAGAGTGGTTTTCAGAAGCAGATAAGGATAATTCTTCTTCAACAATAAGGTTATTGCCCAAATCCCTAAGCCCAAATACAGTGCTATCTTTATCAATCCGTATACATAAGAATTGCCATCCTTTGCTGTCGGTTTTTAACCCGATTGCCGGACGCCCACGAAACCCTAGATCAGGAAATTCAACTTCTTTCACTAAGTGAGCATCGAACAGTTCTCGGGTAATTTTTGTAATACTGGCAGGTGCTAACTGAGATTTTTTAGAAAGTGCAATACGTGAAATAGGCCCATATTGATCTATCAGACCGTAAACCAGACCAAGATTAATCTGTTTGATTTGGTCAACATGGCTTGGTTGTACGTCTATACTCACTGAGCCTCCCGCTATTTAATTTACACCTCTAAATAATTAGTAATGATTATGTCGTTGTTTAAATTTGAAGATATCCGTTTAGAACAAAAATGTGATCTTTCACACGAATTTCTCGTGATTGTTACGTTTGTTTAACCACTCTCTGTCAGCTGTAGATATTTGAGAGCAATAGTTCAGTTAACCGCTCTACTGCCGGATTGTTCTGACGTTTTTTATGGTTAACCAGCCAAACTTCAGAGTGAACCGACGTATGAGCTAACGGAATATATTGCACCCCATCGATTTTCATCCGTATAAATGATTCCGTAACAATACTAATTCCCAAACCAGCGGCAACAAGGCCAAGTATAGTCATCGCTTCGCCTGCTTCCTGTGAAATCATCGGAGATACTCCGGCACTGATAAACAAAGTAATAATTTCATCATATAGAGCCGTTCCCACATCCCGCTCAAAAAAAACCAAAGGGTATTCAGATAACATTTTTATTGTGATCCCTTCGTTTACACACTCCAGTAAAGGATGGCCATCGTACACAGCAAGCATAAAACGTTCACGAAACAATAGCCGGTGCTGCAAATTATCAGGTAATAACGTATTGCGCATGATCCCGATATCAATCCGACCTGTTTGCAATGGAGCAATCTGAGTTTTGGTGTTCATCTGATGCATGTGAACCGATACATCAGGGTAACGTTCCCGAAACTGGCGCAAGCTAAGTGCCACTTTATGCATAAAAGGTGTGGTGGATGTAAAACCGATTGATATTTCTCCTAATTCACCCTGCTGCATTCTGGCTGCTTTAGTTGCCGCAGCATCAACCTGAGATAATATCTGATAGGCCTCTTTGAGGAACATATGACCAGCTGGTGTAAGGGTAACTGTACGATTATTACGTGCCAGCAATTTAGCTTTAATATTTGCTTCAAGGGACTGGATCTGCTGGCTTAATGGAGGCTGTGAAATGTTCAGTCGCTCTGCTGCGCGCCCAAAATGCAGTTCTTCTGCAACCGCAATAAAATAACGTAAGTGCCTTAATTCTATATTAATATTCATCATCTACCGTCAATTGATATGTTTAAAATATCATTTATTATTATTAATATATTAGACAAAATATTAACAACTTCCTACTCTTGTTCCGGAACCTTTTTATAAAACAAAACATTAACGTTTTTTAGCCTCTTAGTATAAATCCTGAATGAAGGGATTTTAAGGAAGTAGAATGGGTACAATCTCTGATATCAGTAGAAATTCAGTAAGTACTGATGTTACACGAGATACTGAAAAAGAAGTTCGTTATAGGGAACATAGTGGCTACATACAGAGCAGCGACCCTGCCTACCTACGTGTTACTTTGTCATTTTTTGCGGTCGGGTTAGCAACTTTTGCCCTGCTTTACTTCATCCAGCCTATATTACCTATCTTATCGAAAGAGTTTTCAGTTTCACCGGCTAACAGCAGCTTAGCTCTCTCATTATCTACTGGCATGTTATCACTGGGATTATTGATCACTGGCCCTCTGTCTGATGCAATTGGTCGTAAAAATGTGATAGCTATCTCTCTGATTTTTGCTTCCTTACTTACACTTTTAAGCAGCATGACTACCAGCTGGTATGGTTTTTTAATTATCCGGGCTTTGGTAGGTTTGTCTTTAAGCGGCGTAGCAGCCGTTGCAATGACTTATCTCAGTGAAGAAATTCATCCGAGTTGCTCAGCCTTATCGATTGGACTGTATATCAGTGGAAATTCATTTGGTGGAATGAGCGGGCGATTAGTAACCGGTGTAATGACAGATTATTATTCCTGGCATCTGGCTGTCATTTTATTAGGTTCATTTTCACTTATTGCCGCTATCGTATTTTGGGTGATGCTACCTTCCTCCCAACATTTTAAATCCAGTTCCCTCAAGCCTAAGACATTATTTATTAATCTAAAATTACATTTCCGCGATCAAGGTTTACCCCTTTTATTCGCCGAAGCTTTCTTATTGATGGGAAGCTTTATCACAATGTTTAACTATATTGGCTATCGGTTATTAGATGCACCCTATCATTTGAGCCAGACAGTAGTGGGATTATTATCTGTTGTTTATCTGACCGGTGTTTACAGTGCAACAAAAGCCGGCTCATTACTGAGTAAGCATGGACGAGGAAAGGTGTTACTCATTGCAATCAGTATGATGTTGATTGGTAATTTAATCATGGTTTTTTCCTCTCTCTGGGCTTTGTTCCTCGGTATGACAATTTTGACAATGGGCTTCTTTGCCGCTCATACTGTAGCCAGTGGATGGATAGGCGCGAGAACTAAACGAGCCAAAGCACAGGCCTCATCACTTTATCTGTTCTGTTATTATGCGGGTTCGAGTATATCAGGGACGTTAGGTGGAGTATTTTGGTTTTACTATCAATGGAACGGTGTTGCTATTTTTATTTCACTATTAACAATTATAGCTTTTTATATAGGTATGAAGCTCAATAAACTAGCAGCATAACAAAATATATCCAGTGGATTTTGAGAGGCAGAACCCTCTCAAAATCCAGATAAATATAGATAATCATATGTTATAAAAACGATTATTGTTAAGTTCAGCCGATAGAAAAGTGACTTGAAAAAAGATAGATATGATTATTAGTAATATGATTCTGTTGGCAAAAAAACAACCTTTACTAAATAACCATCAATAATCTCAATATTTTTACTTTTTTTCAAAGAAGCTAATATGCGCTGAATACAACTACGCGAAAGTGTACATCGCTGTTCTATATATTTAATAGCTGAGATATTTTCTCTAAATTCATCAGGTAACGTGATAAGACGGGATAATAGACTACATACTATATCTTTAGCACCGTGACGGAATATACTCATATCTCTGGCATAGAGGAATGCCATTTTATATGAAATCACTCTCATCCACTCTCGGTAAAGATCATGTTTTTTTATAGCATTCAATGCACTAACACGAGGCAATTGGTATATCTTACAATCAGGGCCAAGCTCGATAGAATAATAGGTTTCTGAGCCAGAATAAAAAGATAACCCTAAGATATAAGGAGAAAAAACAGTCGAAATAATTAAATTATCTTCTATTCTGCGTATGTTCACATATCCCTGCACTAATAAAAAGAACTTGGCAAATTCATTCTCAATTTTAATTAATGAACCTTGCGTTGGTAAATCGGATAAAACTTCTTCAGAAGAAGGTAATAATACATCAATAAT
>NZ_CAWQJR010000021.1:0-11097 GCF_963894935.1 Xenorhabdus sp. PB61.4 | reverse complement strand
TATATATCCCTCAAAAAGTGATTGTCGAAGATATAGTGGGGGAAAAAAATATCCGAGACCTAACTGAGATCAAGCCACAAGAGAAAATTATAGATTTTATTTTTAAAAAAAATTATTTAAATTATGTTTTTTCATCGCCCAATCATTACTCTTTCTTTGCCGCAGGCCCACTCTGTGTTGCCAGTAGCAACTATGCAAAAGAATGTTACCAATTGCTTCGTGAAGCGGGGATAGAAGGGTTATTTATGGGAGGTGATACACTAACTGAAATAGATACATTCTCTAACACCTCATCAGGGGGTGGCGCATCGCTGAAGTTTTTTTCTACCGGATACCCGTTTCCATAATGAATAAAATTCACCCGGAAATTTTTCATTTAATCTATTAAAATGTATACAATCAGCAGATTTTACAATTCTGAAAAATATTTGAGGTAATCATGTCTGAAGACCCAATATTAAAATTCAAGGCTTGGTGGGATGAAGTCAAAAATAATTTGAATTTGAAACATCCCAATGCTGTTTGTGTATCGACCCTTGATGATAAAGGTTTCCCTTCCGGGCGCTTTGTTGATCTAAAAGCAGTAAACGATAAAGGTTTTATTTTTTGCACTTACCTAGATTCAAAGAAAGGGCAAGAGTTGCAACGCAATCCAAAAATTTCCCTGACATTTTGGTGGGAAGGAGTTGGTTATCAGGTTAGGGTCACAGGCTTTGCTCTCAAACTATCAGAATCAGAAGCAGAAAAATATTGGCATTCCCGTTCCAGAGAAGCTCAAATAACTACCATAGGCTGTCGACAAAGCCAATTGCTCCTTTCAGAACAGGAGTTACATAAACAAATTGCGGAAACAATAGAAGTGATTGGTAATAACTCTATTTCAAAACCTAAAAACTGGGGAGGATTCTCGGTACAACCTAATTCGATTGAGTTCTTAACATTCAAAGAAAATCGATTACATTTACGCGAGTTTTACTTACTTCAAAATAAAGGCTGGCAGAAGCAATTACTACAACCTTAAAAAAATCAGCTACAATAATTGTAGCTGACCAGTGATAATCACTGTCTGCATTTTATATGAACAGATAATGATAGAGTGAATTTAGAACAGTTATCAAAAATACTTAATAAGTAAATTATGATGAACAATTAAAACTGGAAATAATTAATTCGCAGTAATAATTTTTAAATGTTAGTTTATTAATCACTCATCAAAACTAACATTTAATTTTCCTAGTTTAGGATATCACTGACAAAAATCTATACATAAATCTCTAAATATGCTAAAAATATCTTAGCTATGTAAATGATATACGGGTGGAATTTTGAATATTTCAGGCTTTATTCTTACGATATTACCTATCGCCTTATCCCCCGGAGCAAGTTTTACCCTCGGCATGACAAATGCTATTAACAGTGGAATAAAAGGCTTGCTTTCCATCATAATCGGGACAGCTTTAGGTATTTACACGCATGCATTACTGGTTGGCCTTGGTGTTACCGGTATAGTGACAAAATATCCCGTTATTATGCATGCTATAAAAATCATAGGAACAATTTATCTAATCTATCTCTCTTGTATATTAATAAAGAACGGAATTTATTCCGGTAAAAAAATGACAGAAAAAGGGACGAAGATTGCAACAATAAAAGACGCCTATATTGCCAACATTCTGAATATAAAAGCGATCCTACTCTATCTTACTGTAGTACCTGGTTTTTTAACTTCTGACTATATTAGTGTATTAAATTTTATTATTCTTGCTTCTATCCATATTATTATTACAACAATCTGGTTATTATCATTTGGTTATATTGTTATATTTGCTGCAAGAAAAATAAACTTCAGTATCGTAAGCCGATTTGTTAATACAGTAGGTGGAGTTTGTTTATTATATTTCACTCTTGCTCCATATATTCTATAGTGTCACTCCCATTTTATATCACTGTTGTCTTTAAAATGACCTCTTTGTTAGCTGTTCAATCCCCCTTCATTTGGGCTGGAAAGTCCGTTACCAGTTTAGCTACTTCCTTCGATGATGCAACTCAAAATTCATTGGGCATAACCGGTTTTCTGACCGAATCAGCGATGATAAGCCATCCCAAAAACTGATTTATTATTTAATAAATATGATAAATTATATAAAACGTGTAGTTTTATGTAGCTCGATCTCATGCAGGAACAAACAAAAAAACTAAATATATAACATAAACTTAATATATTGATGTTAGTGTTCAAAACTTCCTGCGTACACCTTTTGAGTAGTTACTTTATCAATAAACATGGAGAATAAAGAGCAAACAACCATCAAATCGCTTTATTTACGAACACTTAAACCATTAATATGTGATTTCTTCTATTAATTTAGTGAATATTCTGTCAAATCTGGTATTAATTTTTACATTAGTGTGATCAACCACTGAGAAGATATTATGCCAGTATATTAACCTCCCGCGCTTTCGATCACTCTGAATAATTAAACAAAAACACAACCCGTGCAATACATTATGTTACTTTTATGTTAACAACAGTATAAACTCTGGATGTATTGTCCATTGGTATGACAACTAACAGAGGCAATTACTATGAATAAAACCGCTCCAGTCGGTTTATGGGATCAACCGAAGCCCTTTTTCATGATTTTTTTTGTAGAATTATGGGAAAGATTTGGCTACTACGGCGTTCAAGGCATTCTCGCTGTTTACTTCGTTAAACAGCTTGGTTTTTCAGAAACACAGGCATTTATTACCTTTGGTGCATTTACTGCGCTGGTTTATGGTTTGATTTCCATCGGTGGTTATGTAGGAGACCACTTGCTGGGAACAAAACGAACCATCATTCTGGGTGCTATTATACTGGCAATAGGCTACTTTCTGATTGGCCTTTCCATTATGGAACCAGAACTGATTTTTTATGCTTTGGGAACTGTCGCGGTTGGTAATGGTCTGTTCAAAGCTAACCCCGCAAGCCTGCTGGCTAAGTGCTACCAGCCACAAGATCCACGTTTAGATGGCGCTTTTACACTATTCTATATGTCCATCAATCTTGGTTCTCTGGTTTCTCTTTCTCTCGCTCCCGTTATTGCTGAAAAATATGGCTATGCTGTTACCTATAATATCTGTGGTATCGGCCTGATTATCGCTCTGTTGGTTTACATCGCCTGCCGCCGTATGGTACATGACATCGGTTCTGAGCCAGACCATGCCCCTCTTAACTACATAACCCTATTTTTAGTTTTGCTCGGCTCAGCAGGGATGGTAGGGGTCTGTGCGTGGCTATTGCACAATATTGATATTGCTAATCTCGTTCTTATGGCAATTTCAGCTATCGTTGTGGTGATTTTCTTCTGGCAGGCATTCAAACAGGATAAAGTCGGCCGCAATAAAATGTTTGTGGCATTTATCCTGATGATTCAGGCTATTGTGTTCTTTATGCTGTATAACCAAATGCCAACCTCCCTCAACTTCTTTGCCATCAACAATGTTAATACCCAAATCTTCGGTTTTAATATTAACCCTATCAGCTTTCAGGCTCTGAACCCATTCTGGATCATCGTCGCCAGCCCGATTCTGGCTGTGCTTTACACCCGTCTGGGAGCAAAAGGCAAAGATTTTTCTATGCCAACGAAGTTTACCGTCGGTATGTTTCTGTGTTCTCTTGGCTTTCTGACAGCAGCCGCTGCCGGCCTGTTCGCCGATGAACATGGCATGACTTCACCGTGGTTTATCGTACTGGTTTACCTGTTCCAGAGTATCGGGGAGTTGATGATCAGTGCATTAGGGCTGGCAATGGTTGCGGCGTTTGTTCCCAGCTATCTGACAGGGTTTATTCTGGGTATGTGGTTCTTATCTCAGGCTGCTGCATCAGTACTGGGAAGCTATATAGCAACATTTACTGCCGCACCAGAAGGTGTTACCGATCCTCTGCAAACGCTGCCGATATATACGGGCGTATTCGGTAAAATAGGTATTGCCACTCTCATTGTTGCCGTGGTTATGGCTTTCATGGTGCCATGGCTGAACCGTATTATGAAAGATGGCGCAAGAGCCTAACTGATTTAATTCGGTTTCATTAAAAAAATTCCCGCCCGTTAATCATGAAAATAACGGGCGGGGATTAAAAAACGTTAATCGGCTAAAGCGACTTTAATCCATGCTAATCAGTATGGAATTACAGCACATCAACCGCATTCAGTTCTTTGAAAGCCTGTTCCAGACGAACTTCCATTGAAACCTGACCAGCACGCAGCCACACACGTGGATCATAGAATTTCTTATTAGGTTTATCCGCGCCTTCCGGGTTACCCAATTGACCTTGCAAATAACCTTCATTCTTCTTGTAGTAGTTCAGAATACCTTCCCAGGTCGCCCATTGGGTATCGGTGTCAATATTCATTTTAACTACGCCGTAGCTGACAGCTTCCTGAATCTCTTCTGCAGTAGAGCCAGAACCACCGTGGAAAACAAAATCCAGACTATTGTGTGGCAGGCTGAATTTCTCTGAAACATAGTCCTGAGAATTACGCAGAATTTTTGGAGTCAGTTTAACGTTACCTGGTTTGTATACACCATGAACGTTACCGAAAGATGCCGCAATGGTAAAACGTGGGCTAATCGCGTTCAGTTTTTCATACGCATAAGCTACATCTTCTGGCTGAGTGTACAAAGAGGAGCTATCCAGATGGCTGTTATCAACACCATCTTCTTCACCACCCGTACAACCCAATTCGATTTCCAGCGTCATGTCAATTTTCGCCATACGCGCCAGATACTGGCTGCAAATCTCGATATTTTCTTCCAGAGATTCTTCTGACAGATCAATCATATGGGAAGAGAACAGTGGCTTGCCTGTCTGAGCATAGTGCTTCTCACCCGCTTCTAACAGACCATCAATCCACGGCAGTAATTTGCGTGCACAGTGGTCAGTATGCAGGATCACCGGTACACCATAATGTTCTGCCATTTGATGCACATGATAAGCACCAGAAATAGCGCCCAGAATCGCCGCCTGCTGACCTTCAGCTTTCAGGCCTTTACCTGCTACAAATGCTGCACCACCATTGGAAAACTGGATAATTACCGGAGCACGTACTTTTGCCGCTGTTTCTAACACAGCATTGATAGAATCAGTACCGACACAGTTAACTGCCGGTAAGGCAAAATTATGTTCTTTTGCGATGGCAAAGACTTTTTGAACATCATCACCAGTGATGACACCCGGTTTTACGAAATCAAAAATTTTAGACATGTTACGTGGTCCTGTATTGACATTGAGCAGGCAGTAAATACTGCCTGCTATCACAACGAGTTACTTAACTTAGTTACTGTTAGCACGTTCTTCCAGCATCACAACGGCGGGTAGTTTTTTGCCTTCAACAAACTCAAGGAAAGCACCACCACCTGTAGAGATGTAAGAGATTTTGTCAGCAATCTCAAAAAGATCGATTGCCGCTAAAGTATCACCGCCACCTGCAATTGAGAAAGCATCACTTTCTGCAATCGCACGGGCAATAATTTCGGTTCCTTTGCGGAAATTCGGGAATTCAAATACACCAACCGGGCCATTCCAGAGAATGGTTTTTGCACCTTGCAGGATTTCAGCCAGACGTTCAGCAGAAGCATCACCTAAATCGAGGATCTGCTCTTCATCTTTAATTTCACTGGTTGATTTCAATGTGGCTTCAGCCGTTTCAGAGAACTCTGTCGCAACACGAACATCCGTAGGTACCGGAATATCACAGCATTCCAGCAATTTTTTCGCTTCCGGGATCAAATCATCTTCGTACAGGGAGCGACCAACATTGTGGCCTTCAGCAGCAACAAAAGTATTGGCAATTCCACCACCAACGATGAGCTGATCAGCAATTTTGGACAGTGAATCAAGAACAGTCAGTTTAGTAGAAACTTTAGAGCCACCCACAATCGCGACCATTGGGCGAGCAGGGTTATGTAATGCTTTCCCCAAAGCTTCCAGTTCACCGGATAACAATGGACCTGCACAGGCAATTGGCGCAAATTTAGCAACGCCGTGAGTTGAAGCCTGAGCACGATGGGCTGTACCAAAGGCATCCATGACATAAACATCACACAATGCGGCATACTGTTTTGATAATGTTTCGTCGTCTTTTTTCTCACCTTTGTTAAAGCGAACGTTCTCCAGAACAACTAATTCGCCTTCCGCCACTTCAACGCCATTCAGATAATTTTTTTCCAGACGGACAGGAGAAGAAAGTGCTGCTTTCAGGTAATCAACGACAGGTTGTAGTGAAAACTCTTCGTTGTACTCTCCCTCAGTTGGGCGTCCCAGGTGAGAAGTAACCATGACTTTGGCTCCCTGACTCAGCGCAGCCTCGATCGTCGGCAAAGACGCACGAATACGTGCATCTGAGGTAACTTTGCCATCTTTTACAGGCACATTCAGATCAGCCCGGATCAGAACTCGTTTACCCGCCAGATCTAAATCAGTCATCTTAATTACAGACATGGTGAATCCTCTCATTGATTCTCTATAAAATTACTCAATCCCCTGCTGTATGCCGTTTGTTCAATCATATTTAACAAAATCTGATCTCACAGAACCCGACACAATATTATCAATACAACAGACGATTTATTTGAAACCCGTTTATTTGAAACCTTTAGAAGCCATTGCCAGTGTTGTGTCAAGCATACGATTGGCAAAGCCCCACTCATTATCACACCAAACAAGTGTTTTAATCAGGTGGTTTCCGCTCACTCTTGTTTGTGTGCCATCCACGATGGCGCTGTGAGGGTCGTGGTTAAAATCCGTTGAGACCAACGGCAAATCGGTGAAATCCACTATACCACGAAACGAACTCACTGCTGATTTTTGCAGTAGTTGGTTTACCTCACTGACATTAACGGCAGCACTGACTGTAACACTCAAATCAATCGCTGTGACGTTGATGGTAGGAACCCGTACAGAAATAGCTTCAAACCGGTTACTGAATTTGGGGAAGATACGAGTGATCCCCGCGGCCAGTTTGGTATCGACAGGTATAATCGACTGGCTGGCTGCCCGGGTTCGACGCAGGTCACTGTGATAGGCATCAATCACGGGTTGATCATTCATGGATGCGTGGATTGTTGTCACCGTTCCTGATTCAATATTGAACGCATCATCCAACACTTTAATAATCGGAATAATGCAATTTGTCGTACAGGATGCATTAGAAACTATGCAATCTTCCGCAGACAACAGTTCATGATTCACACCGTATACCACAGTCGCATCCAGATCGTTTCCTCCCGGATGGGCAAACAGTACTTTTTTAGCACCACTGGCAAGATGGGCTTCCCCATCGATGCGTTCACCATACTTACCGGTACAATCGAGTACGATATCAATACCCAGTTCTTTCCACGGTAAATCCGAAATATCGGGTTGATGAAACAGCCGGATACTGTCATCTCCCACATGCAGAACTGTATTATTCAAACCTATCTTGTTCAGGCGCACATCCCATGCAAAACGCCCATGGCTGGAATCATATTTCAATAAGTGAGCGACACCTTCCGCATCAGCCAGCTCATTGATGGCGATAACTTCAATTTCAGCCCGACGCCCGGATTCGTAGAGCGCACGCAGGACACTGCGGCCTATTCTCCCAAACCCGTTAATCGCTACCCTGATTGTCATGTTACTCCCTGAATTTCTCTGTTGTCACGCAACGGCTTAGGATAACTGAGCAGGTGCAAATTGTACGGATGATTCATCATAAAATTAATCAGATTGTGACAGACAAGACATTTTGCATGCGATAACTGAAACGGTTCAGCTAATTATAAGGGAAGACTACGAGAAAAAAGGGCTAATAGCAAGGATCGTTAATAGCATAATAAAAGTATTTTGAACAAAAAAAGAGCGCATCGGCTCAAAGTTTGATGCAGATGCGCTTAATTCCCTTCATCTTTCAAGTTGCCTCTTTGTAGGCTTCGCCCCGAAGCAACCCGAAATCCATTGAAGGTATATTGTTATTTCAGCAGTGCTGCCGCTTTCGCAACGACATTTTCAACCGTAAAACCAAACTCTTTGAACAGTGCGTCAGCCGGTGCTGATTCACCAAAGCTGTTCATACCGACGATAGCACCGTTGATACCAACATATTTGAACCAGTAATCAGCAATGCCTGCTTCAACCGCAACACGCGCGGAAACAGCGGCAGGAAGTACAGCTTCACGATATGCTGCATCCTGTTTGTCGAATGCATCAGTAGATGGCATGGAAACAACGCGGATTTTACGGCCTTCTGCACTCAGTTGATCAGCGGCTTTCACTGCCAGTTCAACTTCAGAGCCAGTTGCGATCAGGATCAATTCAGGCTGACCTGCGCAATCTTTCAGAATGTAAGCACCTTTCTCAATGTTGGCCAGCTGTTCAGCCGTGCGCTCCTGCTGTGCCAGATTCTGGCGGGAGAAGATCAGAGAAGTCGGGCCATCCTTACGCTCAATCGCATATTTCCATGCAACCGCAGATTCCACCTGATCACATGGACGCCATGTGCTCATATTTGGTGTGACACGCAGGCTGGCAATCTGCTCAACAGGCTGATGGGTCGGGCCATCTTCACCTAGACCGATAGAGTCATGGGTATATACAAAGATGCTACGGATTTTCATCAGCGCAGCCATACGTACTGCGTTACGGGCATACTCAACAAACATCAGGAATGTCGCACCATAAGGCACAAAACCACCATGCAGGGCGATACCGTTCATGATGGCAGACATACCGAATTCACGAACACCGTAATGAATGTAGTTACCGTCCTGAACTTCGTTCAGAGGCTTGGAGCCAGACCACATAGTCAGGTTACTTGGTGCCAGATCAGCAGAACCACCCATGAATTCAGGCAGAACCTTACCAAATGCTTCCAGAGCATTTTGTGACGCTTTACGGCTGGCAATAGAAGCTGGATTCTGTTGCAAGTTTTCAATAAATGCCTTGGATTCTGCTTCCCAGTTTTCTGGCAGTTCACCGCTGGTACGACGGCTGAATTCTGCAGCCAGTTCAGGGTGTGCTTCAGTATAAGCTGCAAATTTTGCATCCCATGCACTTTCTTTTGCTTTACCAGCTTCTTTCGCATTCCAGCCAGCGTAAATATCCTGAGGAATTTCAAAAGCAGGGTATTCCCAGTCCAGTGCTTTGCGGGTTGCTTCGATTTCAGCATCTCCCAGCGGCGCACCGTGACACTCTTCTTTACCAGCTTTGTTTGGCGAACCAAAACCAATGACAGTTTTGCACATCAACAGAGATGGTTTGCCGGTTTCTTTACGTGCTTCTTCGATTGCTGCTGTAATTGCGTCAGAATCATGGCCATCTACACCACGGATAACATGCCAGCCGTATGCTTCAAAGCGTGCAGCAGTATCATCAGTGAACCAGCCTTCAACTTCTCCATCAATAGAGATGCCGTTGTCATCATAGAAAGCAATCAGCTTGCCCAGTTTCAGCGTACCCGCCAAAGAGCAAACTTCATGGGAAATGCCTTCCATCATACAACCGTCGCCCATGAATACATAAGTATGGTGATCGACGATATCGTGGCCCGGACGGTTAAACTGCGCTGCCAGTGTGCGTTCTGCGATTGCGAAACCAACTGCATTGGCAATACCCTGCCCCAGTGGACCGGTTGTTGTTTCTACACCCGCTGTATAGCCATATTCAGGATGACCCGGGGTTTTGGAATGCAGTTGACGAAAATTTTTCAGATCGTCGATGGAAACATCGTAACCAGTCAGGTGCAACAAGCTGTAAATCAGCATAGAACCGTGGCCATTGGACAATACAAAACGGTCACGATCAGCCCAGTGAGGATTGACTGGGTTATGGTTCAGATAGTCGCGCCACAGAACTTCAGCAATGTCAGCCATTCCCATCGGTGCACCAGGATGCCCTGATTTTGCTTTCTGCACAGCATCCATGCTCAAGAAGCGGATAGCATTAGCAAGGGTTTTACGAGTGGTCATTCTTTACTCCAAGTCGGATAAAAGCGTTAGTGAACTAGAACTAATTTTCGCAGCGCAGCATACAAACCGCAATCATTAATGCCATATAAACGAAAACTATCTTAATTTCCGTTTAGCATCAATTCTTTGATTTATCCCGCCGTTTTGACGTATTTTCAAGTGAATACACCTATACACTTCGTCTTTCAAGTTACCTCTTTGTTGGCTACGCTCGTTCACCCCAGTCACCGTTTTTATAAACATACGGTTATCTATGCTCCCGGGGATTTACTCCCTTGCCGCCGCGACGCATCTTGAAATCCATTGTGTATAACCGGAGGTTAGTTTGCGCAAATTAAGAGTGATTTCATCTCGTGATTTGCGCAATAAGAAACCATGTATTAGACACGATAATTAATGAGCGAATCAAGCTCGAAGAGACCTGTTTTTCTGCTGATTTGGAGCATGATAGCAAGCCAGATATGAGAATTTCCTCTGGCTAAAAAGACTTTGTGATTCAAATAACAATTTGATGCAGGTAACTGTCTAATTTAAAGAACGATAAATGTCATAGTTTTCATCATCAAAACAGATAAGATTCACCTGTAATATATTTTGATTATTAAACAGACGGGAGTGAATCACCTCCAAAGCAATTTCTGCTGCCAGTTTTTTTGGAAAACGGTAAATACCTGTGCTGATATTAGGGAAGGAAACTGTCTCAATATTGTATTGCTCAATAAGATCAAAACAGCTTACATAGGCCTTTTTCAATAATTCAGGTTCATTACCACTCCCTCCGTTCCAGCAAGGGCCGACTGTATGGATCACATACTTCGCCGGCAAATTCCCGGCTCCGGTGATAACCGCTTCGCCAATATCACAACCCCCCTGCTTTGCTCTAATTTGCATGCACTCTTCCAGAATGGCCTTTCCACCAGCCCGATGAATAGCACCATCAACGCCTCCACCACCTAGCAAAGAGCTATTCGCCGCGTTGACAATAGCTTCAATAGCAATTTTGGTAATATCACCATGTATTACTTTAATTCTATTATTCATTTTGTTTTCTCTTTTATAACTAAGTTATTTCTAATTTCAGACATTGTTTTTATTTGAAGTTAAATC
>NZ_CAWQJR010000020.1:0-11108 GCF_963894935.1 Xenorhabdus sp. PB61.4 | reverse complement strand
ATCATGCGTCGAAAGCTCATTAACGGGCTTAATCCCTTGATGGTTGTCTGACTGCATGATTGTTGCCAATCTCACTTAACCAGCATAAACCAGATTAAAGATACAAGATGGATGGTGAGCAAGATCACGTCCATTTGTTGGTCGCTTATCCCCCGAGACTCGCGGTAAGCATCTTGGTGAATAATTTAAAATCCGTCTCTTCCCGATTGTTTCGCCAGCAAAATACGCCGGAGTGACGTGTTTTAAAGCCCTTTGGGCTTTTCGCCTTATATCTCGGCCCGCACTGGGCGAGGGTTTACGGCGAATTTTGCTAAAAATAGGGAACTTACCTGATGTTCCGTTAATGCGACAGAACCTAACAAGAAGCACCCACTAAGGAAGAATCTGCTAGCTGGCCACACAGTAAGCGCGAAATGTTGCCTAGCGGTTTTCAGGCGGAATTATTCCTATTTTTCACACAAATTATCTCTATTAGTACGATGGAACCCAAGTAACACTTATATAAAGCCCGACTTGAAATACGGGGAATTTCAGCCTGAAATTTTTTCATAAAATACTTTTAAAACAATATAATAAGTTTATTTTTCAAAGCGGGGATTTTATCTGTTTTTCCTATTTTGTAGAGATATTGACATCTTTCTCACCGTGACAGCTCCCCGCTCTTTAGAGTGTCTCGTAAAAGGGGGCATTTTTTCAATACGTTAAGTTGAGACCCTATCCTATTTTTTAGTGTCTGTTATTTGGATAAATAACAGGCTGAAAATCACCCATAATATCAGAGCTACTGCTCTTGATAAGTTATAGGCCAGCGCATGCAAGGTAAATTCCAACTTTACTGTGGATAATCCTTTACGCCGAAAGCGCTCCAGTTCCTGAATTTCCCGCAAAGCTGAAAATACCGGTTCTACAATGCTCTTTCGTTGACTAAATATCCGTTTTGACTCCGGATTAGCCATATGCAAACGTAATTCATCCCGTTTTTCATCTTCCAGATAGAGTTTTATTTTTCTTCCACCTTTGGCCCGTGTACATTGGTTTTTTTGGCTGCATTGGGCGCAATTAGCACCGATAGCCTCGCGTTTTTTCCGATGCTGCCACGGTGCTTTTCAAAGATAATGGGTGATGGGCAAGGCAGAGATAAATGTCTTGCCCAGCATCATAGATAAATAACTATTTGGAGTAGATTTTTCGGGGGCTCTACCGGATTGAATTTTCAGAGCAAAACAGCAGGATCTGAGATGTGAATTGTTAGACGTGAAGATGTTTTTACCATCTTTTTCTCCAAAGAGTACTCCCGCCGACATAAGGCGAGAGTACTCTTTGGATGGGCTTGAAAAGCCCAAATATCCATCAACCACGCTGATGTTGAATGTATTGCTTAATGACATCCAGTGGGGCACCTCCACATGAACCCGCAAAGTAGGAGCGAGACCAGAGAACAGGTTTTTTATAGGCGCTCCGTAAATCCAGAAATTCATTACGTAAGCGTCTGGATGTGACTGCTTTCAATGAGTTCACCAATACTGATAACGGAACAGTAGGGGGATATTCGATCAACAGATGCACATGATCTGAATCACCGTTACTTTCTTTTAATGTCGCGCCAAAATCACGGCAGACCTCACTTGCATATTGATGAAACGCGACATAGTGTAACTCACCAAAGATTTTTCTACGGTACTTGGTCACAAACACAAGATGGACATGCAGAAGAAAGGCAGCATGTCTTGAACGATTAATCTCATATTGTTGCATTGAAGTCTGCCAAATAAGCGGAAATATAGAAAAACGAAACTACTACACACTGAATAAGAATGCTAATTCTAAAAGCCTATAAATTCAGACTGGAACCCACTTCTGAACAATCACAGCGCCTACGACAGATGTGTGGTTGTGCTCGTTTTGTCTGGAATTATGGACTCGCAGAAACGCAACAAATTCTTAATTCAGGAAGTAAACTACCTTCCGCTTTTGAGTTAAACCGAATGCTCACTGAATGGAAGAAAATACCGGAACTTGTCTTTCTGCAGGAAGCCTATACCGATAATCTTCAACAGAAACTCAAAGATTTACACGGTGCATGGAAACGCTGTTTTGATAAAAAATTATCTGCAAAAAAACGGTTTTCAAAAGGAAAAATGAGTGGCGTGACACAATTCGTTTCGTTAATTTTGAGAAATATTGTCGCCTTGAAAAACGAAGAATAAAACTCCCGTCAGGATTGGGCTGGGTGAAATTTCGGCAATCCCAGAAGATAACTGGAAAAATCAAAAATGCCACAGTCAGCCAGTCATGCGGCAAGTGGTATGTCAGTATCCAGACGGAATATGACGTAACCGATCCCCTTCACCCGTCAACGTCAATGGTTGGCCTTGATGCGGGGATAGCCAAATTAGCGACCCTCTCAGATGGCACGGTTTTTAAAGCCTGTAAACAGTTTTAAAGCCAACCAGGAAAAACTCGCCAAACACCAGCGCCAGTTAAGCCGGAAAGTGAAGTTCAGTCAGAACTGGCAGAAACAGAAACAAAAAATCCAGCGATTTCACCCGCATATTGCCAACATCAGGAAAGACTATCTTCATAAAACCACAACCGAAATCAGCAAAAACCACGCGATGATTGTCATTGAGGATTTGAAGGTCAGTAACATGTCTAAATCTGCAGCAGGGACAGTAAGCCAACCAGGGCGAAACGTCAGTGCAAAATCAGGATTAAACCGTTATATCTTGGAACAAGGCTGCTATGAAATGCGTCGCCAGCTCGAATATAAGCAACATTGGCAAGGTGGTCAGGTAATTGCAGTTCCTCCGGCCTATACCAGCCAGAAATGCGCCTGTTGTGGTCATACAGCGAAAGAAAACCGTCGGTCACAAAATCAGTTCGAATGTCTGGCCTGTGGATATAGCGAAAATGCAGATATCAACGGGGCGCGTAATATTTTAGCGGCAGGACATGCCGTGCTTGCCTGTGGAGGGCTGGTGCAATCAGGCCACCCGTTGAAGCAGGAACCGGACGCTGAGCGATCAGTTGTCACCGACTAATGGGAATCCCCCTCCTGAGTCACGAAGTGCGAAGGTGGGGGAGGATGTCAATGGGCAGAGCTTTGCTTACTTTTTGTCAGACGTTCAATTAACCACTTTTCAGTCATAGGAAAATCTCACTCAAGATACCAAGTATGTATTTAGGCATGAAGAATGTTAAATAAACCGAAAGAGTCTACTTTTAGAACTATAAATCGTGTATATATGCGTGTATACTACACGTAATATTAATGGTGGGGTCAATCATGACAGCAAAACAAAGAAACACCCAGAGCGTAACCATGACCATAGAGCGGGGATTATTGAGTCGGGCACGTGAAGCGGGTATCAATTTTAGTGCAACACTTTCCGCTGCTCTGGATACAGAATTACGCCATTATGAGGCGAAAAAATGGCAAGAAGATAACGCAGATGCTCTAGAGGCATTAAACCGTTTTCATGATGAACATGGTTGTTTCAGTGATGAATACAGGACGTTTTAATTATGCAATTTACCGTTTATCGTAATACTGGAAGAACCACTGTTTACCCTCTGTTATTGGATGTAACAAGCGACATTATAGGGCGGTTAAACCGCAGAATTGTTATCCCACTATTGCCTATTGAAAAATATCCGGATAGCAGTCGCCCAGATCGAATGATTCCACTTGTCAGACTTATAGACGACAAAGAATATGCTGTAATGACTCATGAGCTGGCAAGTATACCTGTTCGTTCTTTGGGTACTGAATTTTGTGATGCTACGCAATACCGTGACCTGATTAAGGCAGCAATGGATTTTATCTTTGATGGTATTTAATTGAGCTATGTTTTCAATTTTTTCAAAAACTGAACAAAAAACTGGATGCTACGTTCAAGGGCGTGTAAGCTGGAATCGTTCAAAATTTTGCCGCTTTTATGGTTCTGCCGCATGCAACGGCGTTAACCAACGTCAGTATGATTATGTAGGGGGAGTGATCAGTCTGCTCTAATCATTCGAGTTCCCCTTTCTTGAAAAGATTTAATTATTGGATGCATGCTTCTTAAACACCACCAACTTATGACCAAATAGCCAGCCCTTTCCAGTATTCATCAAATAACTGTAAAAATAGACGCACTTTAGGCAGCAAATAACGCTTGGTTGGGTAAAATGCACAAACAGGTGGCCCCGGTTGAGAATATTGAACTAAAACAGGCTGTAATTGTTTATGACGAATATGTTCTCCAACCAGAAAAGCACCTAATTGGCAAATTCCTTTTCCTTGTAATGCTGCGTCTAAAATTGCTTCAGTATCACTTAAAACTAACCTTCCTTGGATCGAATGTGTCACCTTCCCCTGCTCAGTTTTAAAATTCCACGGCACATTACTGCCTCGATGCCTAAATGCCAGCAACTTATGTTGGGCTAAAGCTGCAATAGTTTGTGGTTCACCATACGTCTGCAAATACTCTGGCGAGGCACAGGTGATATAACGATGTGGAGCCAACACCTTGCGAACTAAACGGTTATCATCATTGCCTCCAATCCTAATCGCGACATCAAATCCTTCACGAATAATGTCGCAATAGTCATCTGAAAATCAACATCTGACCAGCGCGATAGGTAAGCCTGGACTATTGGCATCACAAAACGTCTACTAAACACAATCGGTACAGTAATCCGTAGTTGCCCTTTTGGTTGTTGCTGGCCTTGGCTAAGTACATTTCCTTATTGGATATGCGCACCGTCATTGGTGCACCAAAATAGGGTTATTCAATGAAAGGCTAACAAGAGCGCTAACAGCCAGCACCTACACAAAAGTTTTAGTTATCGGATCATTGCGGAGAGCATAAATAAAGTTCTGGGTTTTTTACGGTTGAATTGATGTTTAGCTTCTCACAAGAGAGTGTGGTGTGGTATACCGATGCCACGGGAAGGGCGGTTTGTCGCTGGGGTGCGGGAGATACACCTATTGTCTATTTAGCTTGGTGCATTTTGTGTATCACTGTCAGTTTACAGTTTGCTCCCCAGCAAATATTAACTATCCGAGAAAGCTTTATCGTTTTAGTATTCAGATCCCGATTATAGCCTAGATATAAATAACTTTAGGAGCAGGATTAGTGCTTCTTAGTTTGGCAATGACTACGCATGATCCAGCTTCAGGAGCTTCAATAATAAGCCTTCCATTTTCATCCCAAATTGCACTCTTACCAATAGCATTAAAGCCACCGGAAAGGCCGCTATAATTTGCCATTACAACCGCCATACCATACTTCTTTGCGTAGTTTTGTAGTTTAGCAGTATCGTCATAATAACCGCTTTCAGTAATCAAGACGGAGCTTAAATAAGCAGATGCTCCCATTGTTGCAGTGTTATGTGCATGAGCGGCAACCCCTGTATCCGCACATATAGCCAAACCCAAAGACTGTCCATGGCATTGAAAAACTTTTACATCAGAGCCGGGCGTAAAGAATTTGTCTTCTCCTGGATGCAAATATATTTTGCTATAGTGAAAAACGGGTGTATCCGAGCTAACAACAAATACCCCAATCTGGGGTTTATTCCCTTCAGTATTCACTGGTGCGCCAACAATAATCGTAATGTTATATTCCCGAGCCAATATCCTAAATGGTTCTAAACGAGTATCTGCATCAGTGAACGCTAATTCTTTTGCCAAATCATGCTCATAGCCCGTTAGGGATAATTCCGGAAAAATAATCGCGTTAGCTTTCTCGGAAGCGGCTGCAGATATCAGTCGTTGATGCATCCGCGTGTTTTCCTCAACATTTCCCCTCACTGGGGAAAACTGAGCTGCAGCTATTATGAAATTGCCCTGCATAATATGTTCCTTAATAAATTCCATATGTACTTCAACCTTAGATTGAAGCTCCCCCGTCCATGAATATATCTTGGCCAACAATGTACGAAGCTTTGTCTGATGCTAGCCAAACTGCAGCATTTGCAATCTCTTCGGTTGTTGCAACACGCTTTGATGGATTAGTTGCAGATATGCGGGCATCACGGCTTACACGATCTTCACCAGCCCGATAAGAAAGAGGGGTATCCACAGGGCCGGGACAAATGCAATTTACTCGAATACCATGCTGGATTACTTCAAGAGCTGCTGTTCGTGTCAAGCTACTTACAGCGGCTTTCGAGGCTGCGTAAGCACCCATGCCGGGCCGAACGAGTTTGGCACCAACGTTGGAACCAATATTAATAATTGCCCCACCTCCTGATTGTTTCATTTTTTTTATTTCATGCTTAAGACAAAGCCAAAGACCGAAAACATTCGTATTTAAAACGCGAGAGAAAGATTCTGAATTAATCTCATCCACTGCACCGGTGACTACTATCCCAGCTGAGTTTACTGCAACATGCACTGTACCGAGAGCTTGGAAGCACTCTCTCACTGCGCTCTCGTCCGTGATATCGATGGCCACGGTTTGGACAGATTTTGCAGTTTGTGAAATGAGAGCAGCCGTTCGTTCAAGTTCATTATGGCGGCGTCCAAGGAGCACAAGACTGGCTCCAGTAGCGGCAAATGCGACTGCTGTACTACGACCGATCCCAGACCCTGCTCCAGTGATTAGAACGGTTTTTTCTGAAAAATTGTCCATAGCGGCTCCTTATGTATGAGTCATTGTATTGAAAGAGTAGAAGATAATATGAGCTATTCTATTATCAGCTGGTCAAGAAAAATGGAATAGTATTGAGATAAAATAAGAGGAGAGTAAGTTAAATTCCTATTCTGTAATTTACACAACGTTGTTTTAGTAATTAGGTAGATGTCTGAATAAAAGGTGTTAATCCCAAAAATTAAACTATTATTGACATATCTAGATTATTCTCAATTTAAAGGAATATGTTGCTTGTATACTGAAAAATAGAATTTAAAGTACCCTGTTTTTTTTATGTTCTCGTTGTAAAGTTTTCGGTCTAGCTAATGCGAAAAAACACTCTTAAATAAAATATTTTTCATTTATCAGCTCATGGAAAAATGATTTTAAATTAGGTGGTTATACTTATTGGGGGCAGTTTGGATATCGAAAATTATTGTACGCTAAGACTATTTTTTAATCAGGCACTAATTCTTTATAAAGAGCCTGAATCCGGCAAACCTGTGAAGTACTGTAGCCTGTTGCCTCTGCTGTTTCTCGGATGCTGAGTTTTTTAACCTGCCGGTAGTACATTACTTTTTGGTGTCGTTCCTGATCAGCTTGTTTACCTTTATATTTACCGAGCATATGAGCGCGCTCGATTCCCTGTTTTTGCCTCTGACGACGAATCAACCAGTCCTTATGCGATATCGCGGCCATCATGTCAATCAGCATAGAGGGTTGTAAGCGTGAAGTCGCCAAAATTTTGCGGGCTTGCCATAAGGCTTATGACAGCGCCAGTCCCTCAATCATAGCGTTCAGATCGAGTTCTTTCCCTTCACTGATAAAGGTGTAATGGCCGTTAAGAAAGATATGCTGCCAGGCTACGGACGACATTCATCTGAGAAGAGCAATCTCTCGGGTGTTACCAACATCCTCATACTTCTGCAACAACCGCAACAGCAGGGCTGAGTTATAATAATGATGCTGAGCAGTCGCCCGCACTGATTACTGATCTCCAGCTCAATATCATTCTGTCCGGTCAGCTCTTTTTTGCCACCAACCTGCGCGATCGTTGAACGAAGCTGATGCCAGGATTCAATGCGGTTTTGCGACCGGTGGTTGTTTCTGGCTACCGTTTTCTGATCTCGCTGCGTTGCCCGTAGCAAATGTCTCGTGCCTGGCTAAGACGAGTAGTGGAAGGACACATAAACTACTATGGAGTTCCTTTCAACATGAAGTCTATAAGCCAGTTTGTAGGGGAAGTGAAGTTACTGTGGTTGAAGGCACTGCGTCGACAGAGCCAGCGGCACAGAGTGACATGGAAATTTTTCGGTCAGCTGTGCAAACACTGGTTGCCATCCCCCCAGAATAGTCCATCCACACCCGATACATCGCTTACACGCCAGAACCCAAGGTAAGAGCCGGATGCGTTAGCAGCGCACGTCCGGATCCGTGCGGGGGGTAGCCGGTAACGGCTATTCCTACCGCAACCAACTGGAACGCGCCGTTAAGCACAACATGGCAACCGGCGAAGAAAAAGCCAGCCTTGAAACCTAGAAGAAGTACAGCGTACAGATGAACAGGGTAGAGCCAGAGAAACCGGAGTGGCCGGAAAAGCCAAGAATGTGATCTCATCGGCGTTTTCATCACGTTATTATTGTGACAATAAAGCACTTATAATTATGGTGTAATAGTGTGATCTCATCGGCGTTTTCATCACGTTGTTATTATGACAATAAGGCACTTATATTTATGGTGTAATTATGAAATATATATTGAATTTATTGATGGTCGGAGTGCTATTTTTCTCGGGCCAGTCCATGTCATCCACCACATGTAATTCTGGTAATACACCCACAGGTGTCGTGAAAAGCTACGGGCTAGACAGTAGCGGGAGATACACGCAAATTCACTTTACTGCTAATGACGGGGCCGATTTTCCGCAGCTAACCAATAAAACATACCCTATAAACACGGATTCAGGGAAAGCTATAGATAAAATTGTTATGCTGGCGTATATATCAGGAAATAAAATAACCATTTATTGTCAGGGGGATAATCAGTTTGACTCCGTTAAAATTAACAATTAAATGGTGGGAAATATGAGAAAGGTAAAGTTTTGCGCTTCTCTTTTGTTTTTGCTATCTTCACTAGCTCATGCATCACGATGGTATGATGTGACTTTCAGCAATCCAAACCAATTTTACTCCATAACTATAGATACCCCACAAGGGAGTGGTTCCAAATGCATGTATATTTGGGCGGTTCCTAATCCAGCAATAACACTTCAACCAAGTCAAACATCTCAAAAAATACAAATAGAAGATAACGATTTCATATTTACTTGTGCTGGTGACCCCAAGTTTGTCACGTGGAACGTTCATGCCAATCCCTTACCTAGCTATGCAAAGTATTATCGTGCCAAGACATGTACGGTAGAGTTTATGCATTTTAAAAGTGGTTCAACATGGTTCACAAGAATAAATTCCCCTTGCACAAGTGGGAAGGATATACTCGTAGCTGATGCAACCTGTAATGGTCGAGGGTGCTTGAATTCAGCAGAAAGCGGCGTTCCAGATCATGGAGCCATTAATATAACGTTCTTTACTACTAACCAGACATCATGTCGGGATAGAAATTCTAATGGAGTTTATATCGATAATAAGGTGACTGGTATATATCCAACTTGGGGTGGTGAAGATGTAAACAGAGTTGTTCTTGCTCAAGGGAAGGGACTATTTCATGGGGATTTCACTTATGAATATGGTCTGAATACAGAATACGGAAAGAGATTTTTTAAGTACGCAACTCTGGCTAATATCACTTCCAGTAGATTACAAGCCCAGTGCGATGGGAATGGTGCATTGGGCGAAATAAATTTATTATATTAATTGGTGGCTTGATGAAAATACTAACAGTATTTTTCTTGATTATTTTCTCACCAAATCTATTGGCGCAGACTTTTTTTTACAGAAGTGATAGCCGGGCCCCGACTGGACCTAGTGGGGTATTTGAGATGGGGTTTCATCCGTGGGGGGAGAATGATAACTTACTTGAACATGTTGAAGCTGATAGTTTAGGTATGCATGGCGGGGCGCCCACCTCTGCATTTGTAGCAACATCTACTGATTCTAATGTGGCTGTTGATATTTTTGCGGATGAAGAGGGGGATGGAACGGAATTTTATCTTTATGAGGTAAGACCGACTGATAATTTTTATAGCGTGGAGACTTCATTTAGGGAATGGGGGAGAACGGATCCTGGTTACCTTGAGGCTCTTCATGATTTCGGCGATCAGCGTGAATATGTTGCTTTTGGGGGGATCTCAAGGGAACAGATACGTAGAGCGACCTTGTATCGAATCGTAGATGGTATACCTGTACTATCTACAGTTGAAGATAACGCTCATTACCAAGAGATAACTTCAGCAGCAAACCCTGGCCCATATCCCCACATGTACCCATCAGGGGCTGATACTCAATTTTCAACAACGTATGCATGTGCAAATAACACGTCATATTCAAGTGTTAGTAGACGTGATATTCTGAAATCAGAAGATAAATTTTATAAGAAAATGCAAAAATGCAATGCACTGATATTGGCTGAGGCTTTTGTGGCCGATTTCTAATTAAAAAACTTAAGAGGCCTCGGAGTTGAACGTAGCGCCCTTTCAGGGCGAGCGTCACAGCTGCGCAATTTGGGGTAATAAGCGGGAACCATCGAAAATTTTGTCACGTTTATCTGTAGTAGTGACAGGGTAGCTGCAATAACCGTTAATATTAGAAAGAGAGCCTTATTGCATTTAAATGCGATAAGGCTCTCTAATTAATCTTGATAAAAATAGAATCAATCTATCTCGTAAATTATATAAAAATAAGCCACTTCTGATAATAAATACTCTTCTACCGATATAATCGATTATGTAATAAAAACCGCTAGTTTTTATTTTTATCAATATATGGGTAGTTATTTCCAGTGTTTGAGTATATAACTGACCAGTATCTTTAAGAAATATTGGTTTATCCCCTTTGACTAATTTAGTTCTCTCTATTAAAGAAGAAATTACTTTCATTCGATCAAAGCTTTTATTTTTACGTAAAGAACCATTTATAACATGTTGATATATTCCATTAGGAAATTTAACTCATAGATATGGTTTTTACATAAATGAGCCTCAATTCTCAATAATATTTTAGTTAAATATTCAGAAATATGAAGAGCCAGCAAGAATCCCCCTGATATGTTGTTGAAAGAGGGGTAATCGCCTAAATGGCCTGATAACACTGATGCGCCCGATGAGCATTGAAGCACCTTGTGGGAAAAATCCGATAGACCACACTGGGAAGATTTATGGCTACTTCTGTCATAAGTTGGCGAACCAGATCTATCAAGAGCTTGGCTCACCTTGTCAAGTTCATATCCAAACCTATAAAGGTAGTCCACTAAAGAAGCCAGATGATGTTCTTGTAATTATGGATTCTATTCCTGTTGACAACAATGCTGTCA
>NZ_CAWQJR010000019.1:0-11761 GCF_963894935.1 Xenorhabdus sp. PB61.4 | reverse complement strand
CTGCTTTCCCACACGTTGGGTATTTTTGCTAATTTTAAACAAGGTAAAAGTCAACGCGACTGGCTTCAACAATCCAACGTTATAGGATGTTAAAGTCGAGCATCGCGTTAGATTATGATTTCAGAACGCTCTTGGAATTTGGTGTCGAGGAATATATAGAAGAATTTATTCGTTATTCTGGATACAGAGTTGAAAAATCCAAAGGTGAAAATAAAATTGGTTGCACACTAACCATTTCTTGGATTTCTGTACCAAATACTATGTAATCAAACGAGACAATTTTTTTCTTACCCGCTGAACATTTCTTTCGTCTATTCGACGGTCACACTTTCGTACTCTTTGATGGTTTAGTGGTTCGCTACGCTCACGGCCTTGCAGAGAGTGGGATGGTTTTCGCGCTCCCTGATTCAATCCCCCTTTTGTATCGGCGGATTAATAGCAGTGTCTCCATCGGCTTTCTCATGCCGCCTTACATGCCCTTACGGGCATTTACCAACAAAGTTTTGATACGGTGTCACATGAATTTTTTTGAAGAATTGAAAGCATCTTTTAACGAATCTATTGAAATTAAAAAGAGTAATAAAACGGCATTACGAATGATCCGATATGAATTATTCACCGAAAACAAAATGACGCTATCTGCGCCTGAAAAGCCTGCCTCCTCGCAACGCTGCGGGGGCGGCTTTTCAATGCTCGATAACGTCAAATAACTTTTACCTGTAATAATACGATAATATCAGTCTTCGTATTAGCTTTTGACTTGCCCGTTAAAAAGCCTTTCGGCAGGAAACTGAATCCTGTTTCACCCTCTTCTACCTTATTTTCAGCCAAACCACCCAGCACAATAATTTCACCGCTTTTAACAGAAACGTCAGTGACAATGTCACGCTTAATTAGGGTTGGTGACTGGTTAACACCCGTATCTGTTTTGACAAAGTTAGATAATTGCTGCTGTATTTTTAAATCAATCGCCTGACTTTTAATCGTGGGTTGAATATCGAAAATCACCCCACTAGAACGATATTCAATCGACTGTACAGGCCGTCCATCCTGATACGTCACATTCGATAACACAGGCACATCAGACCCCACGCTAAAGTTTCCTTTTGAACCGGATTTCACACGCAAAGTCGGACTGCTCACCACATGAAAACGTTCATCACGCCGGAACAACTCAACCATTGCATCAAGGCTACCCGTATTAATCGTAATGAAATTTTCATAGTTTTGTTTTACACCAATATTGATCCCTAATTTGCCTGAGAGTAATTTAGCCAACAGGTTAATCCCGCTACCCTCTTTTTCAATATCCTGAACCTCAAAAACATAACCGGTTACCACAACCTCACGAGAGGGCATATCTACCGAACTTAACACACTCTGAACCCGTGTAATTTCATCTCTAGAACCATAGAAAACCAATTTATCACCGCTGGCAGCTACTTCCCCTTCTGATTTTAGAAATCCCTGTAAATACTCAACATCCCGATGGACAGGGCTATAAACGAAACTTTGCTTAATCACCTTCGGTTCTGGCGGTTTCACCTTAACGAGATAAACGACACCGTGTTTCTCATGAACGTTAATATTCATGTTCTGGAAATAACGAACAATAAATTGGTTAAAATCCTGCTTATCGGTGGCATGAAAACTTATCAGGCTGGTATCACTGGCAAGATTCGGATCAAGCATATAAGGCTTTTGTAAGACTTCATCATAAATGAGTCCAATCGCTTTGGGTAATGGTACGGCTTCCAGCTTAAAATCCACATTTTTAGCCTGTGCAGACAGGGCCAGTAAGGAAAAAATTAAACATAACCCTTTTCTCATTATTGTATTCCTCCAGAGTAATAATTCACGGTCTGCCCTTCAATATCACCCTGCAAAAGTCGTCCGCTGTATTGGAACTGGCTTCTAGGCTCAAGGCGTAATCGACCTTGCTTGTCAGCCAGAATCACATATGCCCTGCCATCTTTAACTAACTCACCTGTAATGCGCCATTTATCCGATAAAGAGATCACTGGCTTTACAGGACTGATTACTGAGCTAACAGTCTTTGCTGTTGTCGATGTGGATTGACGAGTAGAAACTTCTTCCACCTTGCTTTCAGAATTCAAATATTGATTGAAATAGTTATAAACAACATAAGCTGATGCCAGAATAAAAACAGGGACAGTTAGAATAAGTATTCGAATCGTTTTAGATGAAAAGATAGACTGACGTGCATCCGTTCTCTGCTGATTCGGGTTATTACCCTCGACCGATTTATATAACTCAAAAATAGCCTTATCGTATTTTTCCTGATAATAAGTCATTCGGTTAGACTTAGTGACCTTTGCGCCCTGAAAAACATCAACCCGATAACGATTATTTAATCCCAATGCAACATGCTTCTGCATCCGGTACGTGGTTTCTATACGCCCTTTGATAAAACGCGGAATGTCACTAATGGTCTGGTTAATCACGACTAAATCAGACATAATTCCCGTGTCTTTATCAACAAAATGACCATGTTCAGCAATAAATGAACGATGATTTTTAGGAATATCTTTATCACTACCCCAGACACGCCACACTTCATCAATAACAACTAAATCCCCCGCCCGACAAAATGTGTCCAAATTATCCATTGAAGGTAAAAAATCCTCATTCAGGCACTGATTATTTTCAACATAAATCAATTTCCCTAAATTATCAGGAGACATTTTTTTATTTTGTTTCAAACAATAGGCTTTGATTTTTTCTTCATTTAACCCGTAAATATTCGAAACTACGCGCCGACCGGACGCAATCGCCGGAACAATCACCGATTTAACGACTTCATAGGATTTACCTGAACGCGGTACACCCACATAAGCTGTAATAGGCATCCTGACTCCCTATTTAACCAATGATGGGTAAGCGGCGAATGATAAACCGCGTCACCATCGCAGAAATCACCAAAGGCACACCTAGCGGAAATTGCAATAAATTAAGGAAATACCAAATGGCATCGGGCAAAGCGCCAAAAAGATCCGCTAAATTGGTTGATTTAGGCAAAAACCAGTCAATGACAATGGGGATAAATTCAGTCGTAACATAAAATAACGCAAAGAACAGGAAAAACTTTGCAACAATGCCTTTAAATATGAAACTAAACGCCCCGCTAAATAATGTTGTGAGTAAACGTCCCATTTTATCTCCTATGCACTGAGTAACCTACGCAATGCGACAAACGCCCAAACCAATGAAAATATAGATTCAATCACCCCTCTGTTTTCCTCAATTAATGGGCAGTGGGAATCTATTTTTCCACGAAAATTCATATAAGGAATATTGATATCCCAAACAGGACACTGAGCACTGCGAGATGGCATAGTAAAATCCTGTAAAAAAGGAAAAAATAACTTATAAGGCGCTAATATTTGTTCTGCTGTAGGCATATCTAATTCAGGATATTGAATGTTTTCTGCATCAAGATCAGTTTCTTCATCAAGTTTAGGACGTGGTTTTGGATTAGGTGAAGGCTTTGGATTTGGTGCTGGATTTTCTTCAAAATCAACTTTAATAACATTCCCTGCTCCTGCTTTCGCTAACAAATCCGAAAAAGTCACCCTATCAACACCCAATTCATTCAGTGCAGTCTGAATCTCAGTCTCAGTTATCGGATTTTCCTGACTGAAAGGAACGCCGTCATAACCCTGCTGTAAAGCAGCCTCCAACAACAAACCGTTAAATAATGTCGCAAGGTTCTGTAAAGGTAATGTTTTATTTTTATATAAATTCAAATTTAAATCAGCAATCGTACCAACCTGAGTGTCATCATCTTTTTTTTCAGTATATTCTCGATTTATTAATAACAAAGGAGATGAAACGCTAGTGTCTTTATAATAGTCATAATCTTTTTCTAAATCAGGCTTATTAAATATTTTAATTGTTTCAGTGCCAGTGAAATATTCAGTTAACACGTCAAAATCATATTTGAATTCAGTTATGTTCCTTGTAACCCGAACTTCTGCTTCAACATAAAACTCACCGATAGAATGTCTTAAGTATTTTGTTTCAACATCCACTCTCCTAATTAAATATTCATATTTTTTATCATCTATTTCAACGGTTTCGTTTGTTACTTTGTTACCAGTGTCATATTTAACCAAGTCTTGATATGCGTGATGTTCTGCTAACTTTGGTAAGTCATTTGACATAAACAAACCACCATCATTAGATTTGTAATAATATCTATAATCGTTGCTTAACTTATCATTCTCATACACATCTACTTTTTCTATTGGATTAACGATATTATAACTATATGTATAAATAACAGGATTATTCAAAGATGGTTTATAAGAGACAATTTTTGTTTTACCATTTACATTAATAGCATAACGGCCATTCTTTAATTTAACCGCTGTCGGTTCAAAAAAAACACTAACCTTATCATTACCATTAACATTCAAATCAAGTAATGTTATTGCACCTGACGATAAAGCCAAAGAAACCCAAGAAATATCTTTCGCATGACGTAAAGAACTCACTTTCGCTAGTTTATAGACAGAATCATTTGCCGCAACACGTCCCACATAACGCATCGTACCTGAGCGCACTGTATTTAACATGACGGCATCATTCGCTGCTACCATACCTGCGCGGCGAGTAACAATAGACTGGAAAACACGAGTGATTATCGGACGGGCAACAATAGCCACAGCCGGATTAGCGTAAGAATGATAAAGAGGGAAAAATAATACAATAAACATCAAAGGAAAAATGAATATTTTCCTTTTCAAAGAATATGGATTCATGGAAATAACCTGTCATTAATAGCTATTAAACCCCTGTATTACAGCCCATGCACATAATACCCCTGTAAAAAAACTCATTAATTCCCACATAATCACCTCTAAAAAGGGGCTGTAAAGCCCCTCATTAAAACGCTTTTTTAATTAAAACGATTTTATCATGGCTGATACTTTTTTTAGACCCATAATAGTAACAGAAATACCCATAACTATTGCCGCCACACCAACAACACCCGTAATTATCGGCGCAACATCAATCTGTTTCAAAAGTACATCAAGATAGCCTGCTGATGGTTGTGAAGCATCATTAGCAAATGCCGCAGAACTCAACGCCACAGAAGCTACAACACCCGCTTTTAAATAACCGCTAGAAATAATATTTTTAATTTTCATAATAGACCTATAAGTTAACCATTTTTATCATGCGTCCTAATCCGTAACCTAATACATAAAAGACTAAGACAAGCCCTAATCCCGCCCCTAAGATATTCATATTAAATTCACCTAAAGGCGGACTGTTTGAAACCATCGAAGATTGAAATTTATTAAATTCTGATTTCGGTAATTTCAAAATCACATCGTTACAACTACTATTATCAGTCATCATATTTATATGAGGCTGACAAAATTTAGTTGTAATTTCGGTATAGTCATCCATAAAATAACCATCCCTGAAAATTAATTTATAATTTAATTAAATGCTTAACTGTTTCCATCGGAACATAAGAAACATTCCACTGGTTAAACTCAAGGCGAGGTGGATTATCGCCAAATGGTTTACCTGGATATAAACTAGAACCAGAAATTAAATATTTTCCCTCTGGTAACGGATTTGGCTCTGACAATGTGATAACTGTCTCTGACATTGAGCGTGGCCCCATATGCGCAATAACACGCTGTGTATAATAGGGAGTGATTTCGCCCGTATTTTTATTAGTACGTGTCTTTTGTTCTATTTTCACATCTGCGGCAGTGACTTCTATATAAAATGGAATTTTTTCTAAAACGGACATGTTGATACTCCTAATTTTTCATTGACTAGTGTTTGGTATATTGGGGGCAAATCTAATTTCAGGTTTAAATCAGAAATGTGATCATCACGTACTATCATTGATAGAACGGCTTGAGTGTCCCCTTCAAAAAAGTGAATAAGTTTTGCGATAGAAGAAGAAGCCTGTTTCCTAAGCCATTTAACTTTAGATTCAATAGCATCAACGGCCTTGCGACCTAAAAGAATCGGAATTGGTGCTGGCTTAGTCGGGTTAATCGAAGCCGCATAAGGGCACAACCCTGTATAAGTTCCTTGTGTATTTAAAAGTACCTCAATTGGTACGCCTTTTAATTCAGCCTCAGAGCGATACCAAGTGCCGGAAACTTTTTGCTCAAGGGCTTTATTGTAAACGCGCCAATAAACACGTGATTGCCGAGAACCGACCGTTACTATTTCTTTGGTATAGCACCCTGCTGCATCTATTTCATGCGCATTGCCTAATTTTGGTTTTGGACCCATACCACCATAAAACGCATCATCTTTATAGGCTGATAACGCATGATGGCAAGTGAACACTCCGTCATAATCATCAGTAGCGAGATCCAATCGTTTTAATGATGTGATATCTAAATGTTTAAGCCACTTATAGATTTTTTCCGGTGTTGTGCCACTCATAACATGTGTACAACCCTTTCCGCCAATCTGAACGTAAAAAGTGCCATTGTTCCCACCCCAGTAGATCATGCCGAAATGCTCATATCCACCATCTTCAGAATAAAGAATGGCTGAATCTTGATAAGCAAAACCACCTGCACCGCGAGCAGGACCAACAAATAATCCAAATACAGCAGCGATAAAACGTCTCAGGCGTGAATGTAAACAGGACAATAATTCTCTGTTATAGCGTTCAGCCTTACGGTTGATATCTTCAATCGAAGAAGAAAACACCTCACCTGAATCAGGTAACGCTTCGTAATCTTTGCCTAATACTGATTCAGTAAATTGGCTGTGCTGATAATGTCGATAAGATGGCAAAAATTCATATTTACGCCATTCATGCCCTTTTTCCTGAAAAGTATGAACATCTTTCATACATGAAAGCGGCGCAGAAAAGGCCAGATAATCGATAATAACGCTTCTATCAGTCATCATTTTAAAGATTCCTGATAGCCAGTGAAATTACCAGAAGTAGTCGCCGTAGAGACGAACACTATTTGATTGCCGTAAAGGGAGGTGCATTCATACATCAATTCATCAACAGACGGGTAAAAATCCCATTCATCGGAAACAAGAGCATTGATGCCAAAACCTGCGATGTAATCGAAATAGATGATCTTCATAGCCCCTCTCTTGTAACCAAGAGAGAGCGAAAGTTAGGGGTTATAACTGTATGATCGGCGTGGGATTCGCATAATCCACGTTATGTCTAAATTGCTGGGCTGCCATGCGATATTTTGGCAGCCCGCAATTCAACATAACGCGGTTCGAGATTATGCGAACCCATGATGTAGCACCGATATAGTAATGTCCGATTTGGGCTGAGTCCTTTGAAACATTTAATGAGAAGCATGATGTTTATCTCTCAAAAGAAAATTATCTAACACATATAGTTAAAGCTGGTCTGTGGACTCCACGTAAACAATGCGTACCAAAAATCCAGCAACCTCGTTATCAATTCCGATTTGTAAAATCGGAATTTACGTTTAGCTACTATTGAAGCAATACGAGAATATCTGGAAGAAAAATTCAGTAGCCTGTTATGACTCCTGATGGATATTATTTTTTACCGCGCTAAAAAATATTGCTGGTATATCATTGGGATAAATAGTTGCCACCGTATTGGTAAGCTGATCAATACCCCACCAATGATGGTGTTTAATAACTGATTTTTCATTTTCAGTCCATTCAGTGGTATTGATATCTTCTTTATCAAACTTGATGATATAAAAATGTTCTTTTGCTAAAACAGCCTCTCCACTAGGGAGAATCATTTCAAATGTTCTTTGAGCAACACATTGTCCAACATTATCTTTTCGGATACCTGTTTCTTCACGAAGTTCTCTAATAGCGGCTTGTTCAAAAGACTCTCCTTTTTTAACACCTCCTCCGGGCGTGGCCCAATATGACCGACCGGCTAATGCACCCTCATTATGTACAAAATTAAATAATAACACCCGATTAGACGGGCTAATGATCAGCAAACGCGCTGAACAACGAATACGCATATAATATTTCCTTTTAGCTATGACAGGTTGATCTATGAACCGGAAACGCGCCTTACACGCACACGGTATGCGCTGGATATTTACTTTAAGATAGAGATCTTATTCAATAAATTTATCTTAGCTTATAATTTTGTACAATTAGAAATAAATATGTTGAACGTAAATTTCATTATTGAATTCTCAAAAAATTTAGATGCCGATGAAAATAATTAATTGGTATAGCCAGATTACCCACATCTCGAAAAATCTTTGCCCTATTCCATCCAAACACTCTTAACTAAATAGTGTTACTTTTATAGGCTAACTTTTCTTATTACATATTTTTAATATGCTAAACCATCCATTGATGATGACAATAATACTTGAAATTATTGTTGGTTTAATATAATCTAATTAAGCTAATGATTTAATTTAGCTTAATTTTCATAGGAACTAAAAAAGACAAGGTGTTATTAAATATTATGGAAAAATTAATTAAAATTGTATTAGTAGGGACTGTTTTGGCAACATTGACTGCATGTACTGGTCGTGTGGAAAATAAAAAAAATAATTGTAGCTATGATTACCTGCTGCATCCGGCAGTATCTATCTCTAAGATCATTGGTGGTTGTGGCCCAGCAGCAGATCAATAAGATTTCGAGTAATAGTATAGTAAGGTCGGATTTTCCGGCCTTATTTTATCCCATTCCATTCACGAAACTGTAGCGTATCTAAACCCAAATATTTTTAAGCAAACCTGTGTAGACTCTGGCACTCTCTCAACAGTCAGTAGACAACCCCAACCTCCCCTTCATTTATTTATTACGTCTTTTCAATCCCTAACTTTTTATCTAATCAACGCATAGTTGCAAAACTATCAGAAAATACATTAATGTCTGACATCCGCTTTTATAGGAAAAGATATTCCACTTAACAAAGAAAAATATCATGATCGGGCAGTAAAAATTTACAGCTAGTCTGATTCAATTTTATTACGCATTTGAACAAATAACGGGCAATAATACGGGAGGGTTTAAAAACGCCATGACAAATTCAGCTAAAAAAGACTACTACTACAACCCTAAAGAATTCCGGGGCCGAAAAAAATGGCATGACAGCCAATATAAACAAAAAGGAGAATGCAAATACAAGATAATGTGGTTTTTAGCAGGTATTCTGGTGGGAATTATCATTGCAATCCTGTTAGCTATTAAAGAGCCTGATATGATAAATGCGATACTTAAACAGGTTCATCACTGGGTTATTGCTCAAATAATTATGTCATTTGTTTATAAATTGGTGGCATCCTATTTCAGTTCATCAATTGAATATGATGCCTTACTCCATATATGCAGATTGAGCATTAATTATGATTAATGGCCGGACTTTAACGAAAAATGTCCAATATTTAGCCCGGCCAAACTATTTACAGCAGTGCTTTATCGAGCTTATTTTCCAGCACTTTTAGTGGCGAATTTTCTGGCGAAGCCATTTTAGATATTGGCAATAGATAAGTCTGCTCCAGCATAAATTGCCCTGACATCGCAGCATGGGGAGTTTGATCTGAGTAGCAAATCCATGTACTACCAGCAGGAAATTGAACTTCTAACTGAGCACCCTGCTGCTGATATTGCTGGTTAGCTTTCATCGCATCATGCAGCCCGAGCATCAGATGATCATAATGGGTACGGCGGCTTTTGGTTATCCCCAGTTTGTGCTGTAACCAGCTATTAATACGGGAATAACTACGGGTAGCAGGAAGGAATTGATCGGCTATCTGAGGGAATTTATCACCAACTCGCCATACCCTAGGTTCGCCAGCTGGGTTAATGTTAGTAAATATGCGAAGAATACGCTGGCCCTGAATCGGTCTGGAAGGAAATGCATCTACATGTAACCGACTATCGTCTTTACGCCAGGAGTTACCTGTTTTCCATGCGGTTACCGGATGAACCCGCAGCGAATTGACTGGTGTATGCAGTACTTTTGTATATATTGGCAGCAGATGCTCAATCAATTGCTGACAGTGTTCATAATAACGTTGCATCAGCACATGCACCAGCTGTTCATCGGACTGTAACGCAACTCCTGCTATTTTATGTTCATCCGGGCGGTAACTGATGTTCTTACGCCCTGCTTTGACCGCGTCTTCTCTGAGCAACGTCTGCTCTTCTGACATCAAAGAGAAACTCAGTTCTGGCAGATAGAGAACCTTACCCAGTTCCAAAGAAATCAGTGCATTCTGCTGTACTGAATGAGGTACGTTTTCCGACCAACTGTGCAATGGCAGCGTTTCAATCACTTCATCAAATTCAAGCTGCTTTTCAGCCATCATATACTCCACTTTGTAAAATTTTTCGGAATGATAAAGCCTTTTTATTCAACCAAATCCTCGATGAATTGAATGTTTTACAGTTTAGTCGGTTTATTCGTTTATATGGCTTAATGGCTTTTATTTTTCATTCCTGGGATACATCCCATTTAATGGTGACATTTGCAGCAAATTCGTTATTCTCAGTAAGAAGAATTAAGCGGTTATTGTGGTCACTATATTGGGTAATTATATTGATACCGGCTCGTGCAATAGCATCAGCTACTTCACCCAGTTCACCAGACCGTTCCTGATTTAGTTTTCTGATTAAAGGCTTAACTACATCACGTACATCTAAACCCGCAGCCATCAGGACCTGACGGGCCAGCTCTCCATCTTCAACTAAAAAATGTGCGTGGCTTTCATTGCCAATCGTAAAAACGCCACCACCTTCCAGGCTAACGCCATTTTTACCAAGTAAAGAACCGAGTAACGCAAGAGCGCCGGGAGTATTACTGAGAACAACATGAATATCATACATACGAGTATTTTCCTTTTTCAGATTAATAGCCATAAAAGGCATGGGAAAGAATATAGGGGAAGGAACTGTGATACTTCGGTGGTAAGCGAAATGTCAATATTTACGCGTCGGTTTTCGGTATCAGTCCCCTTCTATGCCTTATGAGCCATTTTTGAGATCTGCTTCAAAAATCCACATTTCTTCATCATGAGCAAGTCTTTTAAAGGTGCTCTCTCGGTGAGATAGTAAGGCGTCTAAGGCCTACGGCTACAGAAAGCTTTTACCTCCCAAACCCTATCTAATTGAAAAAAAATAACATTTAACGATTTTGTGATTAAAAATTATGACCAGAATAAATCTTATCCAGCCAAGTGAATTGTGTGATCAACATTTGCTTGCCGAACATAGAGAGTTAACTCGAATTCCCAATGAAATAGCTAGGAGGGAAGGTAATGTGACCTTGAGTACATCAGAAAAATACCTACTAGGAAAAGGACATGTGATTTTTTTCAGAGATAAGCTGTTATTTTTGAAGAAAAGATATGAAGCTATACATCAGGAATGCTTGAATCGAGGTTTTTCCGTAGTAAACAGATGGCCAGAGAGTGTCAGTGTTTATCACCATTTATGGAACGATTATCAGGTAACTGAGGAAGATATTAGCGTTAATATGGCAAGAATTAAGGAGCGAATGCCCATAAAGGCTAGATTCTCTCCCTGTTTTGATAAAAAAATTAATGAATAAAAACCACATACATCTTCTGTTATGGAATTAAATTATGGAGTTTTCTATTACTTATACAGCCATATAAAAATTATCATTAAGACGATTAGCATTTACACTGACCTTGTTTAGTATTTTGTGTAATCGCCATTTTCGTTTAAACGTGACCGTCTAAACGGTCACCAAATTCAATCATAAAACGACTCATCGCAAGACGCCAATCTTGGATA
>NZ_CAWQJR010000018.1:0-12252 GCF_963894935.1 Xenorhabdus sp. PB61.4 | reverse complement strand
AAAAATAATTAACAGACATCCAATAAAGAGTATGGTTAGTTAATAAAAGCTTCTCTATTTTTCATTAAAAATCCTTCCATTATTTATTTAACTGCTTGTTTTTTCGAGTTGAGTAATACTGTTTTTGACACATTCATTCATGACATAACCGTCTATTACTGGATGTTGTTGCAATATTTTGTGATGAAGACGGTCTTTTAATCTGTGATGATTGCATTTTGTTAAAATAATGTTTATTTTCTTTTTTTGTTTGAATCTTAGTGTGATCCCATAGATAAAATCAAATGAGAAAAATTATTTTTATCAAAGTGTTATTGATTTCTCTGTTTACATCTTATATCTAAGAACAAACAATTACTTTAATGATTTAATAAACATATTATAAAAAATAGTATAACAAACCTGGTGTGGGTTGAATCTTAAACACATAAATTATCTTTATTTAATAAAATAGGTTATCGGGATTGTTAGATTAAAAAACGATTAATTTGCTGTTTATCACTTGGAGAGAATAATGAGAAAAATACCATCAAAGTTGAGTCAGTTGATTTCTTCTATCGTTTTATTATCGTTTCCCATAGCACAAGGGATGGCGGCGAAAGTTCCCGCTGGGGTAGTGTTGGCAGAAAAGCAGGAAGTTACCATTAATAATGGTGTTGAGGTTGTATCATTAGACCCTCATGTCGTTGAAGGTGGTCCAGAAACCAATGTTATTCGTAATTTATTTGAAGGGTTGGTGACTACTGATCTGAATGGCGAAACTGTGCCGGGAGTAGCCGAAAAATGGGAAAATGAAGGCTATCAGGTATGGACTTTTTATCTACGTAAAGATGCTAAATGGAGTGATGGAAAACCTGTTACGGCACAGGATTTTGTCTATAGCTGGCGCCGTCTTTCTGATCCAAAAGTAGGCTCCCCTTATGCCAGCTATTTGCAATATACCTATATGTTGAACGCAGATGCTATCTTACAAGGAACGAAATCGCCTGAACAGCTGGGCGTAAAGGCTCTGGATGAGCAGCGTTTTCAGGTAACACTAAGTCGCCCTGTTCCTTATCTTATTAACATGTTAAGCCATACTCCGCTGAAACCTGTGCGGCAGGATGTTGTAGAAAAATTTGGCATTAAGTGGACTTCGCCAGAAAATTTTATTGGCAACGGATCTTATATATTAAAAGAGTGGGTTATTAATGAGCGAATGGTTTTAACACGCAACCCGCATTACTGGAATAATAAAGAATCCATTATAGAAAAAGGCATTTTACTGCCTATTGTTTCGGGTGTCAGTGATGTAAACCGTTATCGCAGTGGGGAAGTGGATATCACTCATGATGCTATCCCGCCAGAACTCTACCAGAAAATGAAACAAGATATTCCCGATCAACTCCGAACAGTACCTTATCTATGTACATTTTATTACGAAATTAATCATAAAAATCCGTTATTTAAAGATAAACGAGTGCGTGAAGCCATTAAGCTGAGCCTTGACAGAGATATTATTACTGAAAAGATTATGGGGCAGGGGCAAATTCCGGCATACGGCTTCACTCCTACTTATATTGGTGGTGGCCTTACTGTTAATCCAGAGTGGGCAAGTTGGACACAGGAACAACGTAATCAACGGGCAAGAGAATTATTAAAAGAAGCAGGTTTTGATGCCAGTAACCCACTAAAATTCAGCCTGCTCTATAACACTTCAGAACAAAACAAGCAGCAGGCTATTGCAGCCGCATCCATGTGGCAGAAAAATATTGGAGCAAAAGTCACGTTACAAAATCAGGAATGGAAAACTTCATTGCAAAATCGTCATCAGGGAAATTATGACGTAGTAAGAGCAACATGGTGCGGCGATTATAATGAACCTTCATCCTTCCTAAATTATTACTTATCAGATAGCAGTAATAATACGTCGTTCTATAACAGTGAAGCCTTTGATAACTACCTCAATCAGGCTCTGACAGCCAAAGATGAGAAAACACGTAAAGAATTTTATCAGAAAGCGGAAGCTCAGCTTGATGCTGATTCAGGAACAATTCCTGTGTATTACCGGGTTTCCACACGCCTGATTCGCCCGACTGTCGGTGGTATGACAGGAAAGGATCCTCTCGATTATGTTGATCTTAAGAATTTATATATTAAGAAATTAGATAACTAATTGTTATTACAAATATTCTATTGCTGTAAATAAAACGATTCCTTTTGGGATGCAGAAAATAATTAACCCTGAAAATGGGATGGCTTTTACGAAAGCCAGATGAATCAATAGGAGTAATAAGAAGATGGTAAACATAACAAGAAAGAAAATTGCTGCTGGCGTTGCAGTAGCATTGGGCATGATGATCGGAGCACAGGCATTTGCGGCAAAGGTTCCTGCGGGTGTACAGCTGGCAGAAAAACAAACGCTGGTGCGCAATAATGGTTCTGAACCACAATCACTGGATCCCCATAAAATAGAAGGCGTGCCGGAATCAAATATTGCCCGTGATTTGTTTGAGACACTGGTGATTAATGATCCTGATGGCAACATTATTCCCGGTGTTGCGGAAAGCTGGGAACACAGCCCGGATTTTAAAACTTGGACATTCCATTTCCGTAAAGATGCAAAATGGTCAAATGGTGATCCTGTCACTGCACAGGATTTTGTTTATAGTTGGCAGCGGGCAGTTGATCCAAACACGGCATCCCCTTATGCCAGTTATATGCAATATGCCCATCTTTTGAATGTTGATGAAATTATCAAAGGTAAGAAAAAACCGGAAACCTTGGGTGTTAAAGCATTAGATGACTATACATTCCAATTAACACTCAGCGAACCTGTGCCTTATTTAGTCCGATTAATGGTTCACACATCAACATCACCTGTCCATCGTGCAACTGTTGAAAAATATGGAGAGAGATGGACACAACCACAGAATTTTGTCGGCAACGGTGCGTATAAAGTGAAAAGCTGGGTGATTAATGAGCGCCTTGTTTTCGAACGTAACCCGATGTATTGGGATAATAAAAATACTGTTATTGATCAAACCACTGTTTTACCTATCTCCTCTGAAGTCACTGATGTCAATCGTTATCGCGCTGGCGAAATCGAGATGAGCTATGACAACTTACCTGTTGAATTGTTCCAAAAACTGAAAAAAGAAATCCCTGAGCAATTGCGCACTAACCCAAAATTGTGCACCTACTACTACGAAATTAACAATGAAAGGCCACCATTTAATGATGTTCGGGTGCGCACCGCATTGAAATTGGGTATGGATAGTGAACTGATGACTCATAAGGTGAAAAATCAGGGAGATGTAACTGCTTATGGTTATACACCACCTTATATTGCCGATTTTAAAGATGTAAAACCGGATTGGTATACCAAATTAACTCAGCAACAACGTAATGAAGAAGCGAAAAAACTTCTGGCTGAGGCCGGGTTCACCAAAGATAATCCACTGAAAGTTAAGTTACTGTACAATACTTCCGATCTACATAAAAAGTTAGCTATTGCCGCCGCCTCCATCTGGAAAAAGAATATCGGGGTTGAAGTTTCTCTTGTAAATCAGGAATGGAAAACGTTCCTTGACTCCCGCCATCAGGCTAACTATGACGTCGCCCGTGCTGGCTGGTGTGCTGACTATAACGAAGCCTCTACCTTCCTGAATCCAATGTTATCGAATAGTAGCAACAATACTGCCCACTATAAGAGCAAAGAATTTGATGCTCTAATGAAGCAATCACTGCAAGCTAAGACAGATGAAGAGCGCGCCGAAATTTATGCTAAGGCAAATGCTCAACTGGATAAAGATTCTGCAATTGTGCCTCTCTTTTACTATACAAACTCACGTTTATTAAAACCTTACGTAGGTGGTTACACCGGCAAAGATCCGCTGGACAACTTCCATACCAAGGATATGTACATTATCAAACATTAGGAATCAGCAGGTGGTTTAAGTAATAAACCACCTGTGTATCAGATAATTAATGACCATGGTTTGGTCAGACAATAGGAACGGGCAATGCTGAAATTTATTTTACGCCGTTGTTTAGAGGCGATCCCGACACTTTTCATTCTTATTACCATTTCGTTTTTCATGATGCGTCTTGCGCCGGGCAGCCCATTTACCGGAGAAAGAAAACTCCCGCCTGAAGTTATGGCGAATATCGAAGCGAAATATCACCTGAATGATCCTATCTATAAACAATATTTCAATTATTTGGTTCAACTTTCGAAAGGGGATTTTGGCCCTTCATTCAAATATAAGGACTACAGTGTAAATGATTTGGTGGCCGAGGCGTTGCCCGTTTCTGCTAAATTAGGGGCTGCTGCCTTTATTATGGCAGTGATATTTGGTGTTAGTGCGGGAGTCATTGCGGCACTGAATCAAAATACAAAATGGGATTACACGGTAATGGGATTTGCCATGACAGGGGTTGTTATCCCCAGTTTTGTCGTTGCTCCCTTATTGGTTCTGATATTTGCAATTACACTAAAATGGTTGCCGGGAGGTGGCTGGAATGGCGGGGCACCTAAATATATGCTCTTGCCAATGGTTGCATTATCCCTTTCTTATATTGCCAGTATTTCCCGTATCACTCGCGGTTCCATGATTGAAGTTCTGCATTCCAACTTTATCCGAACAGCAAGAGCGAAAGGGCTGCCATTGCGGAAAATTATTTTCCGCCATGCACTGAAACCAGCCTTACTTCCTGTCATTTCCTATATGGGGCCCGCCTTTGTCGGCATTATTACTGGCTCGATGGTTATTGAAACTATCTTCGGTTTGCCCGGTCTGGGGCAATTGTTTGTTAATGGTGCTTTAAACCGTGACTACTCACTGGTGCTCAGCCTGACGATTTTGGTGGGTGGGCTGACCATTATGTTCAACGCTATCGTTGATGTGTTGTATGCCGTCATCGATCCGAAAATCCGTTACTAAGACTGGAGCACGCAATGTTACTGAATAAGAAAAATAGCGAAGCTCTGGAAAATTTTTCTGAGCAGCTGGAAATTGAAGGCCGCAGTTTGTGGCAGGATGCACGTCGTCGTTTTATTCATAATAAAGCAGCAATTACAAGTTTATGTATATTGTTTGTCATCACATTGTTTGTCATTTTAGCGCCTATGTTATCTCAGTACACTTACGATGATACTGACTGGAACATGATGACCATGCCCCCTGATTTTGAATCCCACCACTATTTTGGTACAGATTCATCAGGCCGTGATTTGTTAGTCCGTGTTGCTATTGGTGGGCGTATTTCACTTATGGTTGGGATAGCAGCGGCTTTGATTGCCGTGATATTCGGCACATTATATGGTGCTATGTCAGGCTATCTTGGTGGCAAAGTCGATATGGTCATGATGCGTCTGCTGGAAATTCTGAACTCCTTCCCGTTTATGTTCTTCGTCATCCTGTTAGTGACTTTCTTTGGGCAAAACATTCTGCTGATTTTTGTTGCGATAGGTATGGTGTCATGGCTGGACATGGCGCGTATTGTCCGGGGGCAGACATTGAGCCTCAAACGCAAGGAATTCATTGAAGCTGCTCTGGTGTGTGGTGTATCCAGCCGTAATATAGTTCTGCGTCATATTGTGCCGAATGTGTTGGGTGTTGTGGTGGTTTATGCTTCATTATTAGTACCAAGCATGATCCTGTTTGAATCTTTCCTGAGCTTTCTTGGTTTGGGAACGCAAGAGCCGCTCAGTAGTTGGGGGGCATTATTAAGCGATGGTGCCAATTCAATGGAAGTGGCTCCGTGGTTACTCCTGTTTCCTGCGGGCTTTCTGGTGTTAACCCTGTTCTGTTTTAACTTTATTGGTGACGGCCTGCGAGATGCCCTCGACCCTAAAGACCGTTAAGGAGAGCCTATGAATAGCGTAGAAACGATAAAACAAGCTAAAAGCGCTGAATCACTATTAACGGTGAAAGATTTAAATGTGGTATTCAGTACGCCTGATGGCAACGTAACAGCAGTAAATAAACTAAATTTTGACTTACAGGCCGGAGAAACTCTGGGTATTGTTGGGGAATCCGGTTCAGGTAAATCTCAGACAGCCTTTGCCTTGATGGGGTTACTGGCCAGTAATGGTACTGTCAGTGGTTCTGCTGTTTTTAACGGACGTGAAATTCTTAATTTGCAAGAAAAAGCGCTGAATAAAATGCGGGCGGAAGAAATCTCAATGATCTTCCAAGACCCGATGACATCTCTTAACCCTTATATGCGCGTAGGTGAGCAACTTATCGAAGTGCTGATGCTACATAAAAATATGAGCAAAAGTGCGGCCTTCGAAGAATCTGTTCGAATGCTGGATGCTGTTAAGATGCCTGAAGCGCGTAAGCGGATGAAAATGTTCCCGCATGAATTTTCTGGCGGCATGCGCCAGCGTGTCATGATAGCAATGGCATTATTGTGCCAGCCTAAACTACTAATTGCAGATGAGCCGACGACTGCACTGGACGTCACTGTTCAGGCACAGATCATGACATTGCTGAACGAACTAAAAAAAGAACTGAATACAGCCATTATTATGATTACTCATGACCTGGGTGTTGTTGCTGGTATTTGTGACAAGGTGTTGGTTATGTACGCAGGCAGGACGATGGAATATGGTACTGCCCGTGACATATTTTACCATCCGACACACCCTTATTCGATTGGCTTACTTAATGCTGTTCCCCGGCTGGATGGCGATGAAGAATCTTTGGCTACAATTCAGGGTAACCCACCAAACTTATTGCGCTTACCAAAAGGTTGCCCATTTCAGCCTCGTTGCCAGTTTGCGACTGAACATTGTGTGAGTGAAGAACCCCCGCTGGAACTATTTAACCCCGGACGCTTGCGTGCCTGCTTCAGACGTCAGGAGGAATTAGTATGAATACAGTTACTGAAAAAAAAGTCCTTCTGGAAGTGGATGATTTGAAAGTTTACTTTGATATCAAAGATGGTAAGCAGTGGTTTTGGCAGCCTTCTAAAGAGCTGAAAGCCGTAGATGGTGTTACCCTGCGATTATACGAAGGGGAAACACTGGGCGTAGTAGGGGAATCCGGTTGTGGTAAATCAACACTTGCCAGAGCAATTATTGGATTAGTTAAAGCCTCTGGTGGCTCAGTGACCTGGCTTGGCCAGAATCTATTTGATCTCAATGACAAACAGTGGCGGGATATTCGCAATGATATCCAGATGATTTTTCAGGATCCTTTGGCCTCTCTTAACCCGCGTATGACTATTGGTGACATCATCGCCGAGCCACTGAAAACCTATTATCCCAAAATGAAAGATGTGGAGATAAAAGAAAAAGTCAAAAAAATGATGATGAAGGTAGGGTTATTACCGAACCTGATTAACCGTTATCCTCATGAATTTTCAGGTGGTCAGTGCCAGCGTATCGGAATTGCCCGCGCCCTGATATTGGAACCTAAACTGATTATCTGTGACGAACCTGTTTCCGCACTGGATGTTTCTATTCAGGCACAGGTTGTAAACCTGTTGCAGGATTTGCAACGGGAAATGGGGCTTTCCCTGATTTTTATCGCTCACGATCTTTCGATAGTAAAACATATTTCAGATCGCGTATTGGTTATGTATTTGGGGAACGCAGTCGAACTAGGGACTTACGACGAGGTGTACCATAATCCTCTGCACCCATATACTCGAGCATTGATGTCAGCAGTGCCAATTCCTGACCCTGATAAAGAGCGCTATAAACAGATTGAATTACTGGAAGGGGAACTGCCTTCACCAATCAATCCGCCATCCGGATGTGTATTCCGTACCCGATGCCCAATGGCTGATGCGGAATGTGCCAAAACCCGGCCATTGCTAGAAGGTAGCTTTAAACATGCCGTTTCTTGCTTAAAGGTTGATCCGCTGTAGAACTCAATATCTCAAAAAATAGATAAATAATACCGCTCGCATTCATACGAGCGGTTCTTTAATTATCTGTGTACTTTCTAAATCCACTGAATCAGAGATGAATATTTTTGGCTGGTTTGATAATGAAGGCCATCTTTTAAATTAAAAAAATATCTGCTTATTTATTGTATTTAAGTGAGTTTGATGATGATTCCTATCGCATGTTTCTGTACAAAACAATAGGAAAGAATACAGGGATATACTTAATCAAATCTACTAATTACATATGTTTAATATATGCTTTAATCTTAACTGTTTTGATAATCTGATTTATCTTTGCAGGTGTGGTAACTAATACAGATTATTTTAACACTATCATTATGGTTTGATAGTGGTTGATATACTTATTGTATTATATTGCTGCGGTTTTTTTATAAATTACGTTCATATACAGGCTGTTTCTATCTGAATTGGCGGAGAGTAATACCATAAAGGAATAAGAGTTAATATCACTTAGTTAATTATTTTGTATGACATTAAGTCATAATGTGTGAGATTTAAACATGCTCAATCATGAGGTTAATTCACGAAAAATAAGTTTAACTAATGTATTGTTGATTTTGATTTCTTTCTGATATTTAAATTAGTTATGACTCATAAGGTTCCTGTTACTTAGGGTGCTATGGCTTGCTTGTGTTTTAAAGCTACGTTTTCTGAGTAATCAGGAAATGATTGAGAGCAAGAAAGTCATTGCTATTGGACAGCGGACAGCCACGTGTTTTAAAGGACAAAAACCATGTCAGACAGTTTCCAGAATGAAGTTCCCAAGGCTCGCGTTAATATTAAGCTCGATTTACACACGGGCGGGGCACAAAAGAAAGTGGAATTACCCCTGAAATTATTAGTGATGGGTGATTATAGCAATGGCCAAGAACAGCGCCCCCTTTCTGAGCGTGAAAAAATCAACATTAACAAAAACAACTTTAACAGTGTACTTGCTGACTTTCAGCCCGGAGTTAAATTAACTGTTGAGAACACTCTGGCGGGAGATGGGAGCGAAGAAAACGTGGCCCTGAGCTTCAAGGACATGAAGGATTTTGAGCCTGAACAAGTAGCCCGTCAAATCCCACAGCTTCGCGCTATGTTAGCGATGCGTAATCTGCTACGCGACCTTAAATCTAATCTACTGGATAACGTAGAGTTCCGACGTGAACTGGAAGTAATTTTGAAAGACTCATCTCTGAGTGACGAACTACGCAGTGAATTGGCCGGTCTGGCCCCGAAACATGATTAATTTAATGGATACCTTGACTACAGGATTATGCTGATGTCTGTAAATACTGAAACTATGCAAGGGGCACAAGAGACGGTGCTGGCTCAGGGAACGGTGCCAGAAGGTGTATATGCGGCGCTGTTTGAGAAAATCAACTTGAACCCGGTTTCAACGCTGGGGGATATCAATGTATATCAGGATAATGCGGCTCTGGCGGATGCGACAGCGGATGAGCGTGTGACGGCAGCGGTGCAGGTATTTCTGGAGCGTTTGAAGTCTGCGGGGCAGAAAGTAGAACGACTGGATAAGACTTTACTGGATCACCATATTGCGGAGCTGGATCAGCAAATTAGCCACCAGTTGGATGTGGTAATGCATCATCCGGAATTTCAGAAAGTAGAATCAGCGTGGCGCGGGTTGAAATTTTTGGTGGATCGGACGGATTTTCGTCAGAACGTGAAAATAGAAGTGCTGGATGTGGCGAAAGATGATCTGCGTCAAGACTTTGAAGATAGCCCTGAAATCATTCAAAGCGGCCTGTATCACCACACCTATATTCAGGAGTATGACACTCCGGGTGGTGAACCGATAGCAGCGATAATATCCGACTTTGAGTTTAATCGTAGCCCGCAGGATGTGGCTCTGTTACGTAATATTGCCAAAGTGTCTGCTTCGGCGCATATGCCGTTTATTGGCTCAGTAGGGCCTGCCTTCTTTGGCAAGGAAACAATGGAGGAAGTGGCAGCCATCAAGGATATCGGTAACTACTTTGACCGTGCAGAATATCTGAAATGGAAAGCATTCCGGGATTCAGACGACGCACGTTATATCGGGCTGACTATGCCACGCGTATTGGGCCGTCTGCCATATGGGCCGGATACAATTCCAGTACGCAATTTCAACTACGTTGAACAAGTAAAAGGGCCGGATCACGAGAAATATTTGTGGACTAACGCGACATTTGCGTTTGCAGCGAATATGGTGAAAAGCTTTATCAATAACGGTTGGTGTGTACAAATTCGCGGGCCACAGGCGGGCGGCGCGGTGAAAGATCTACCAATCCATTTGTACGATTTAGGTACGGGCAGTCAGGTGAAAATTCCGTCAGAAGTGATGATACCGGAAACGCGCGAGTTTGAATTTTCTAGTCTGGGCTTTATCCCGCTGTCGTATTACAAAAACCGCGATTATGCATGTTTCTTCTCTGCTAACTCCAGCCAGAAACCAGCACTGTACGATACAGCGGATGCAACAGCCAACAGTCGCATTAACTCGCGCCTGCCATACATCTTCCTATTATCACGGATAGCGCACTATCTGAAATTGATCCAGCGTGAAAATATCGGCACGACAAAAGATCGCCGTTTGCTGGAGTTGGAGCTGAATAATTGGGTACGTGGGCTGGTAACAGAAATGACTGACCCGAGTGATGACTTACAGGCATCGCATCCGTTGCGTGATGCGAAAGTCGTAGTAGAAGACATTGACGATAACCCGGGCTTTTTCCGTGTGAAACTGTATGCAGTTCCTCATTTTCAGGTTGAGGGAATGGACATTAACTTGTCACTGGTTTCTCAGATGCCGAAAGCCAAAGCGTAATTAAAGATTGTACCCAGTTGATTTCAAGGTGTGGTTAGAAAAGTCACTGTTTGAAAACTGATAGGGATATTACGAAAAATGGACGCTTATCATGGATAGATGAGCACCTTAATAATTTTAGTCATTGCATTCTTAGGAATGGAACTGGCTGAAATTATTAAAGAGCAGTAGTAACTTTACTGACTTACTTTGCAATACGGGATTACGGTTTTGATGTTGTCCGGTTGCATTTAAAGATACGGCATCTGACAGGAGGTTAGTTGTTGTATCAACCTATTGTATTAAAAATTAATTTGTTATTACAGGTTAGCCCTGTCAGATAACAAATGAATGTCTTCACCGGAACTTTGTGAAGAATTTATTTAAATTATGGAGAAATAAAAATGGCAATTCCTGTCTACCTATGGCTGAAAGATGATGGCGGTGCGGATATTAAAGGCTCTGTTGATGTGCAAAGCCGCGAAGGCAGTATCGAAGTTGTTGCACAGGATCATAACCTGTACATTCCAACGGACAATAATACCGGCAAACTGACAGGTACTCGTATCCACACCCCATTTATTTTTGTTAAAGAAATCGATGCCTCCAGCCCTTATCTGTACAAAGCAGTTACCACTGGTCAGACGCTGAAAACCGCAGAATTCAAATGGTACCGCATTGATGATGCAGGTCAGGAAGTGGAATATTTCAATACCACTCTGGAAAATGTAAAAGTCGTGAAAGTCGCACCGAAGATGCACGATATTAAAGATCCAGCGAAAGAAAAACATAACCACTTGGAAGAAATCGAGTTGCGTTATGAAAAAATCACCTGGACTTATAAAGACGGTAACATCATTCATTCCGACGCATGGAATGAGCGTACTACGGCCTAATTAAATTGTATTTTAGCAGGCGGGAAACCGCCTGCTTTTATAGAAACAGTATTATTTTTTCCTTGTTGAATTTTTGGATAATCTCTTATAAATAAAATATCCATTTAGGAAATGATAAATTATTTAAATAGGTTAACTAGATTGACGAAAAGCTTCCTCAGCTTCCTTAGCTTTCCTAACTTCCTCATCATTCGGAAACTGCCAGGCTGTTTTCTTAAAATATATAATCTTGATTTCATGTAAAGCATCACCCTCTGCTTTAGGGCAATATACATCAAAGTTGCCTTCGAATTCATTTTTATCCACTAGAAAAACAGCTTTCTTAGGTGATGTATTGCTGCTTACTAGATTTAGTTCTTTTATAGATTCAAAGTCTTCCTTTGTTAGAATAATATCATATTTACGATACTTACCAATACAATTTTCCATGTATTCTCCAATTGTTTTAAATGCCAAAGTAGCAGCATCCTCTGATGCTTTTCTAGCTCCACTTATCATTGCCTTACCAGTGTGATTGGCGAGTCTACCTCCAAACGTAGAAGAACTAATGTGATTGTTAACACTATTAATTATAGTCCGCATTATATTTGAATTTGCTACATTCGTAATATTTATTATATCTAATGTTATATTCTCCAATAGATTAATTAATCCCTCTCCAAC
>NZ_CAWQJR010000017.1:0-12378 GCF_963894935.1 Xenorhabdus sp. PB61.4 | reverse complement strand
ATGGGATATCTAGCCAAAACCGATAAAATAGATGCTCAAATGCTGGCACAGTTAGCCCTGGTTTTATCTCAACAAACAGATCGGGATAAAATAATCAGAGTGTTGCCCTCTACTCAGCAACAAGTGCTGCAAGCCATGATCACACGTCGTCGCCAATTAGTCACACTTTCCGCCTCGGAGCGCCAAAGATTAGGAAGCTGCCATCCAGAAATTCGAGAAAGCATCACTTTAATGGTCAGCTTTATACAAGGACAACTTAAGGTCATTGAATCGGCGTTATCTAACCACATCAAGGCCTATCATCGCCCCAAACTCGATTTATTATCGACAGTAAAAGGCGTTGGTCCTGCCACAATAGCCACTTTGATCGCCGATGTCCCAGAGTTGGGTCAATTAACCCGCCGTGAAATTAGTGCATTGGTTGGTGTTGCACCGTTTAATCGGGATTCTGGGTTCTTCCGGGGAAAACGAACAATTTTTGGAGGAAGAGCAATGGTGCGTCGAATGCTTTATATGGCTACGTTAACAGCCATTAGATTTAACCCCGTTCTCTGCGCTTTCTACAAGAGATTAACCGAAGCAGGCAAGCCAAATAAAGTCGCTATCGTTGCTTGTATGCGTAAGTTACTGGTCATTCTCAATGCAATGATAAAAACAAATAAACCGTGGGATGAATCTTTCCACACGGTTTAAAGCGAAAGACAGTTGCTCATTAAAACCCGCCGGAGCGGGTTTTTTTGTTCATCTGGCTTAGATACCAACGGTAGGTAGCATAGTTGCTACAGCTTCGGTAGAAGCCATCATTCCATTGATTATGTCTGGTGAGTAGTACAGACCGATTGCTGCGCCTACTGTAACTGCAAACACCATCAGTGATTGACGAACAACGGCTGAGGCAACACCGACGACGACCATCAGGCCAACCAGAACACGGCCCAGAGAACCTTGCATGTATTCGGTGATAGTTTTCCAAACATCGCTGAAGCCGGTTTGTTCAGTACCGTTCGCATATAATACTCCAACCCCCAATGCGATGATCGCAGAAGTAGCCAGAACTGATTTCAGATTTGCGCGATTCAGAGTTTTCATCTTTTACATTCCTTAGCCATTTTTAGAAGTTACGTTTTTGGAATGTTCCTCGACTCTTTAACGGTTTTCAGCCAGGAACGGGATAAACTATAACGATATCCATCTAAAAAATCGCGTAAAAAAGGACACGAAATCATTACTAACTAACGGAAAAAACTCTGCTTTTTTGGCAAAACATGTTTTTACTTATTACTTATCTATTTTCTATTCATAAGTTCCCTTTTTCTGGTGTCTATTAGCTCATTACTATTCTCCCAGATGATTTCGGGCGTGTGTGATCTTGTGCTTAAATATCGGGTGCATGGTAATAGTTACGTGGGATTTTATGTCTAAATTACGGGGGGAGTATGTTAAATAAAAAAACAGTTTTATTGGCCGCAGTGATCTCAATACTTAGTTTATCACCTGCTTCCGCTATAACTTTAAGTTTTGGTAACATTGTTGATTCAGTAAAATTGGCGATAAAAAATGAGAACAGTAGTTCTACCAATCAAGAGCAATACGGATTGAATTTCGGCCATGACTTCATTGACATTGCTGAGAGCAGGCTTGCGATAGGTTTTTCACCAGAGGGTTCAGCACAGAAAACAACAATCGACTTCATTCATTCAGCAAAAAAGGAAATAAATAAGGTTGGCTGCTTATTCGTTCACATCCCCTGAAATTGTCAAAGCTTTAATACAAACTAAACGTCGCGGTGTTGATGTTAAGCTTGCAATAGATCATAAAGGAAATACAAGTAAGAGTTCAGTGTCCACATGAATATCATCATTAATACCGGAATACTTATCAGAACGATCAATAAATATTCTATTCATCATGATAAGTTTATTGTTGTAGATCTCATCAGCGTAGAAGCTGGTTCAGTTAATTATTCTCAGTCAGCAAATACTAAATAACCCAAATTCTGGATAAGAAATTGACGAGAAGTCTGTTCAAGGAGCCGTGTTTTGGTGCAAGCCGAAACAGCTCCGGGGAGGAACAGGCTATGAACAACTTAGTTGAAATTTTCATCGATGTCGATGACTTTTGGCGTTTTTTCATTCCACAATGGGAATAGTTTTGTCTCAATAAGGGATATCGCCTACGTCGTAGAAAAGGTCACATATATCCCAGTGAAATCATGACCATCCTGATCCTCTTTCATCTATCGCATTATCGTGATTTTAAAAATTTTTATCTGGAGCATATTTGGCGATATCATCATCACGATTTTCCCACCTTGCTCAGTTATACTCGTTTTATCCGTGTCGCGCCTTCCGTTTTAGTGCCTCTGTGCAGCTATCTGACTCAATTAAAAGGAAATCCTACGGGGATCGCCTTTATTGACTCCACGCGTTTGAGCGTGTGCCATAATATCCGTATTCCCCGCCATAAGGTATTTGAAGGGACAGCACAGCGAGGAAAAACCTCAATGGGGTGGTTTTACGGTTTCAAATTACACCTGATTATTAACCATATTGGCGAAATTCTGGGTCATGCTCCCAATGATTAGAGCTTGTGATAGACTCCCTACTTTTTATTCTGGGTGAAATATGGCTAAAGTGGATGTGATTTGTCGTTACTGTCATAAAACAGACGAGGTTAAAAGGTATGGAAAAGGGCGTACTGGGCATCCCCGCTATCACTGCTATGCTTGCCGTAAAACCTTCCAACTGAACTATACCTATCAAGCCTGCCATCCCGGTATGAAAGAGCGAATTATTGATATGGCCATGAATAACGCCGGTGTCAGGGACACGGCTCGGGTTCTGAAAGTCGGCATTAACACGGTCATTCGCACATTAAAAAACTCACACCAAGACAAGTAACCACGCTGCCGCTGGCGGGCAGTGAGATTCATATTATCTGTGAAATAGACGAGCAGTGGTCATTCGTCGGTAATAAGAAAAATCAGCGCTGGCTCTGGTATGCCTAGGAGCCGAATAGGAAACGGGTAGTGGCACATGTGTTTGGGGATCGCAGCAGAAAAACGTTGAAAAAGCTGCTGGCACTCCTGTCTCATTTTACTATCCGGTTTTATTGTACAGATGATTATGCCGTTTATGATTGCCTGCCTAAGAAAAAACACCTGACGGGAAAGAAATTTACCCAACGTATCGAGAGAACGAATCTTACGCTTCGTATCCGGATAAAGAGGCTGAATAGAAAGACAATAGGTTATTCCAAATCCGAAGAGATGCATGACAAAGTGGTCGGTACGTTCATTGAGCGTGAATACTATCTTTCATAACAGATCTAACTATTGGGAGCATGACCCAAAAAGAAGTAGCCAACCGAGATAAACTCAAAGCCCGCAAGTTAGCCGTAAAACCCCGCAGTTATTGGATCCAACAAGCCCAACGCGCTGTAAATGCCTATATTAGAGAACGAGACCGCGACTTACCGTGTGTCTCCTGTGGCACGTACACGTCTTATCAGTGGGATGCGGGGCACTATCGGACGACCTTAGCAGCACCTCAGTTGAGATTTGATGAACGGAATATTCAGCGGCAGTGCATCGTCTGTAACCAGCATAAATCCGGGAATATTGTTCCTTACCGGGTTGAGTTAATTCGGCGCATCGGTCAGGCAGCGGTGGATGCTATTGAGTCCAACCATGATTGGCACCGTTGGACGATTGAGGAATGCCAGTCTATCCGGGATGAGTACAAAGAAAAGCTCAGGGAATTAAGGGCGCGGGAGGTGGCGTGATTTTCACCAACTTCGAAGAGGCTCAGGCTTACGCAATGAAGCGTCGGCTGGAGAATAAAGAACACTATGCAATCAACCAGAGACCACAAAGGCGATTGACAGTTGGAAAGTGTGGGAAACATCGGGGGCAGCGTCCGGCGTGGACAACACGCGATGATGAGCGCCCTGAATTCTATAACATCACTCACAGCAAAATTTACAAGCTACACCCCACTGATGCGCCATTAATTCTAGGGCTGCTAGCGGAAGGGTTGACCCAAAAAGAAGTGGCAGAGAAGTTTGATGTTAGTCGTTCCGGCATCGCAACTTTTGTAAGAAAAGCAAAGGCAAATCTGAGGATAAAATGAAATTAGAATCATTACCCAAGTATTTCTCACCGAAGAGCATCATGTTTAGTGACTCTCCAGCCGCAACAGCGACTGATTCCTTTTCAATTACCGATGTTATGGCCTCACTAGGATTGGCGTCCGCTCAGGCGAGGATGGGTATTGAACTGTTTTTAGCGAAACAGGGGATCAATAAACCCGATGAAGCAGTGGAGAGTCTCTATCAGTATGCACTGACGCAGGTTTATAAGCACAGTGCAATTGCAAAACTTGATGAGAATGTTAAGCAAAGCGTCCTGCGAATACTCGCAAATTATGCCTTTCAGGATTATGCGAGGAGTGCAGCCAGTAAGAAGCCGTGTTCGGATTGTGATGGCGGGTTTATCAAGGCGGAGGTGTTTTCTACAAAGACATACACACCCTGGCGTGAGCGAACGCTCGTTAAAGCTAATTTAAGCATGGGGGCAGAGATTATCCCGTCATCATACGCTAAATCTCGTGAAGTGAGAGAGGTGGTGAAAGTAGCCTGTCCAACATGCAAAGGGAAAGGCGAAGTGAGCCATTCGTGCCGTTGCAATGGTCGGGGGGAGGTTCTGGATAAGAAACAGACTCAATTGCTTGGAGTTCCGGTTTATAAAACCTGTCCAAAATGTTCAGGGCGTGGGTACTCCAGATTACCAGCAGAAGATGTCAGGCGAGCTATCTGTGATGAGGTAATGGAATTACCTGAGACCTCATGGAGAAGGAATTTTAAGCAGCTCTATGAATCATTAATTGAGGAATGCTTAATAGAAGAGTTGAGAGCTGACTCTGTTCTATCAGAATTAACTAAAAGAGAAAATATTACCATATAGTTATTAAATAATAGATAAATAATATTGACTCGGTGGCGGAAATAGCCCATCGTTATCCCAACGATGGGTTATTGCCTCTCGTTGAAATAAGATAGAATTCCATAGCCTCGCACTCGCGGGATTTTTCATATCTACCAGTAGTTAATTCAGAGTTTACAGCTCAAAGTGTACGTTACGATCAACGGCTATATCGTAGTTAAATCAATATATTAAGTGTAATTTTAGGCGTTTCGGTCAATATACTGATCGCCATAGATTAAGTCCATACCAGCACCAAACTTCAAATATACACCTCACTGAATCACGCACTCGACTAACAGATAAACTTTATAATGCGCCACCCTATTTTAAGGCGTATTGATTCTGTTACAGGCTATTCAATTGAGATAAAAACCTGACCTCAGTAATATTATCTGGCTAGTTAGCAGTAGGATGAAATGACCTTTAACGAATAATAAAGTGAGGTGTTTATGTCTGATGTTAATAAGCTGGATGATAAACAATGTCCGTTTGATCCTGACCAATATAAAGCTCATGTTAAGGTTAGCTATACGATTGACAATGACATAGCAGCTCCAGTTGGCTCCTTGCCTTGGGCGCTAATTCAGGTGTATTTGGGAAAGGTGGTGGGACGTAGTCAATGGGGCGTAAATGAATACATACGACTTTCTGCTAAAAATGATAGCAAGACCCCCGTCCATATTGAGAAGCATGATCAGCAGAGTTTTCCATATGATTGGGAACCAACGCCTGAAGATTTGATGGCCTGTGATTGGGAGTTAGTGAAGATAAAACCAAAGCCAGTTGAATGCATGCTGTCTTTTGATCTTGAAGTAGCGACTGATACATACAATAACGGTCAGAGTCAAGATTGGGGATATTTAACTCAAGGTGCAAATATTGGTTTAGGTGAATCTCTTTTTGGCACTCTGACAAATCTTCAAAACACTATAGGTATTGGAAACATCTTACAGTTCACATTGACTGAGTACCCCATCGGTTCTTTTGAGAGTATAGAATTACAAGTTGACACCCAAAACCAAGCGGATTTAGCGAGTAAAAATCTTGAAGTAACGGTGAATGGTTCAACTTATAATCTTGGTCCAGGCTCAAATTCTACAACTGATTTCTACTATACCTCTGACGGCGCAAAACAACTGGGAGACCTACTAAAACAAAACGTAGGTAAAACACTGTCATTCTGCTTCCGCTGGAAATAAATCTACATATTTAATCCAAGGCTGCTTAATGCGGCCTTTTTTATTACACGGTATTCAATTTGGATTATTGATCAATTACGGAATTGATAGGTAAAACCTTCTTTTCAATCTGAACCATGAGTGATACTGTTTTTATATACAGCCTCTTGTTGTATTACTATAATGTGACCTTTGTAGCTATTTTCTTTTAGGTGGGTTGTGACATTAATTTATGACTATAAAATCATTTATATAATATATTAACGGACAAGGATTTTATGGCTACTTATAAATTTTATAATGTACAACTTCTTCCCATAGAAAACCAAACAATCAAAGAAGTTGGCCCTGAGGGTTATTGCAGGCTGTTTGAAGCCATGAATATGCAAATCCGAGAAAATAGAGAAAAGAAGTTAAAACTCAGTTCTATTTCTATGCCTATGAAAGGAGGCATGTTTTTTGCGCCTTTTAGTGTGTCATTTTATGAGTATCCTGATGATAATGAATATAGAAAAATTATATATGGCTCTTTTTTGAAATTTGATAATGTCAATGAGCTTGTGGATACAAATAGTGGTGAAACGGAATATCGTTCACAAGGTAATACAAGTAGTAAACGTTTCGATCTGGAATTTGTTTTTGATCCGTATACCCATACTTTAGCTATTCATAAAACAAAGGGGTTACCTACAAGAAACCCTTTGATTTCTGTCCTTGAGGGAATACTGAATGTGTATGCGATTGATATTTTTAAAAATCATAGTCTTGTGATTGAAGAATTAACTTCCGCTGATTCTGTGGAGGACTTTTTCCAATCCCCAAAAAAAGGTTATAAACACTACGAAGGGCATGTTACATTTTCAAACTCAGATAGTTTTGACGATGTAATAGAGAAAGAAATCATTCAGCAGGCAGAAAAAGAATTAAAGGATAATAATATAGCAAGGTGGAATGCTGAATATAAAAGCTTCCCAAAATCTTTAATGAATGATCTACCCAAACAAGCAAAAATACAGATTATACTTGCTACCAAGTATGGGAATGCTGAAGTTTCATATATGGATGAAAATGGTAAGCATCAGAAATATCAAATGGAAGACTATCCTGTTCAAGAATCTTTAAAAGAAACTCGAAAAATGAGTAATCGTGAAAAGGCGGTTTTAATTAAGGATTTGATTTTAAAAGCAATAAATAAAACGAGAATGAAAAGAATAGTCACAAAGAAAAACAAAAACATTCTAGATGAAGACTGATTGTTAATTATAGGCGGAAGCGATATCTTATGAACAAGAGAATGTATAAAATAATTAGGAAACTACCTGTTATTGGTGCTGTTTTCCGCATTACTAATGCTTACGTCTATGAAGGTAGTGATGAGGGTAATGAGAGCTTTGCTCCTTTATGTATGTGGTGGAGCAAAGTTTTTAAGAAAATGGTATACGTGTTTTTTTTCGTATTAGCCTTGTATTTGATTAATTATAAGTATGTTCCATCGTGGTCGTGGGAGCCATCTGATACGATTTTATCAGTTTTTCCTAGTATACTTGGTTTTGGAATTGGTGTATTTGCTCTAATGTTTGTTATGCCAAATAGTTTTTTAAGGTTTTTACATGAAGGAAAAAAAAATAAACAAATACAATTTGGGCCTGAAATAGTGCCTGTTGATATGGGTTATCCCCTTGTTGTGTTTGTTCTGGTCATGACTTGGGCTGCGATAAACAAAATTTTTCCTTGTCAGTTTTTTAAGTTTATTAGTATCTGGGCACTTTTTTACGGACTGGCAATGACTCTTGAGTTAATCTCTTTTTTATTTAATTCATCATATATTATCCAGAAAATAAATCTAAAAAATGAAAATGATAAAACCGATTGAGGTTATTTTTTGTATATCATTTTTTAAGTATTTATAACAAACCGTTCCGAATTTGCCACCGCAATCACTCCTATAACCTCAGTATCTCCTATTGCGGCTGGCATCCTATTTACTACAACTCTCAGGGGCGACCACAGACTCACCCCACGGACGCCCATTGTTCTGATGGGGTGGAAATATGCGTATGCCAAATAAAGACCCAAGCAGCTTTGAGTTATCTCAATGGCTGATACTTTTGTTGCTTTCTGCGTGGGGCGGGATAGTCCGCTACATTATTGATATAAAAACCAGTAACGCCCGCTGGAGTTGGCTTGGGGCGTTTGCCCAAGTCATTGTTTCAGGATTTACCGGATTGATAGGCGGCTTTATCAGTTTGGAGGCAGGACTGAGCTTATACATGACATTCGCCAGTGCAGGCATGTGTGGGGCAATGGGAAGTATTGCCCTCACGTATTTCTGGAACCGACTGACAGGTGCTCACAGATGATTAAGGAAATATACGGTGTGAAGATATTTCCGATGGTTGTAATGTTGCATCAAATTCGCCGTTGGTGGGCGCTACGTAAATTGCGGAACTGGTGGCGAGCTGATATGCGTTTTCTGAAAGTTCTGCGTCAGCATAAAAGGATTTGTGATCACCTTAATTTCTACAAACGTTATCGGCTTATCAGGCTACTGGCAGAAGACGAACAACAGCGAGGGAACATCTGATGGAAATCAGCGAGAACGGATTGAGCTTCATCAAACAGTATGAAGGCCTGAAACTGAAAGCCTATCCCGATCCGGCGACTGGTGGTATTCCGTGGACGATTGGCTATGGTCACACAAAAGACGTCAAGCCAGGGCAAGTTATCACCGAACAGCAGGCCGAAGCATTCCTGCATGATGACCTTCAGCCTATTTACATCACCCTTAAATCAGCCGTGAAGGTATCACTGACTCAGGGGCAGTTTGATGCCCTGTGCTCGTTCATCTTCAATTGTGGTGCGGGTAACTTTGTTCGTTCTACCTTACTGAAGAAACTCAATGCCGGTGACTATCAAGGGGCAGCCGATGAATTCCAGAGATGGAATAAGGCAGCAGGTAAGGTCATGAACGGTCTGACTAAGCGTAGGGCATCTGAACGCCAGATGTTTTTATCATGAGATTCAATCTCACCTATGGCGTTATTGTTGCGTTGATTATTGCCTCCGGTGCGGCTTACCTCTATCGCTCTGGATATAAGAAACAGCTCGGTATCAATAACGACCAGCTAACCGAAATCCAGCAACTGACCGACCGAATTAACTATCAGAACACGCACATTGATATGCTGCATGAACTGGACAAGGTTCACACTCAGGAACTCGCAAATGCCAAGACTGAAATTGATACTCTTCGGGCTGATGTTGCCGCTGGTCGTCGCAAGCTGCGCATCAAGGCCACCTGTCCTGTGTCTGAAACCGCTTCCTCCGTCAGCGTGGTCAATGCAACCACCGTCGAACTCCCTAGAGAAACTGGACAAGCTGTTCTCGATATCCGAGAAGGCATCATCCACGACCGGGCAAAACTGAGATATTTGCAGGATTACATTAAAACTGAATGTTATAAGGTGACGAAATGAACAATCTACCAAATGATATTGAAATTGCGGGCTTTACATTAGGTTACTGTGATGATGGGAGTGCTTTTCTTCAGAAAGATGGTAATGGTGTATCGGTTAGAATTGACCATTTAGCTGAAGCTTTCACTAAATTATATGACGAAATGAACGAACAACCACATCAGCCTTAGAGCGCATAATTTTGGGATTGCAGGAGTATGTTAGGACACAGTGTAGGTGAGAGGACGGTGGGGATACTACCGTCCTATCGGAAGTTATTATAAAGATAGGCAAGTATTGTAATCATGGTAAAGTGCTATGCATGAAGTCATACAGCTAACCCAATCCTTACCATTCATATACTCGCAAATCGAAGCATAAGTCTGAATTGAAGCTAAAAGAGTCGTACCAGCCACTAGGCAAAGAAGAAGATATTTTCTCATAGTTATTTTCCACCTCATTACTATCACAAAAACTGGTAAATCTAATAAACCCATCACACCCTAACAACAAGCGAATAATGCTTAACAATTGATTAGCACTTGAAACTAAACCCAATATTTCTTTACCCATTCCCTGAGTGGTTAAAGGAATACTCCAAGCCATCACATCCGTGGTGGCTTTTTTGTATCTGAATTTCACCGCTTCTCGCTCGAAGCAAAAATATCAAAGAACCTTTCAGGATAAGCCTTGAGGAATGCCAGTAGTGGTCTGGTTAACCCTCTTTGGGCTGGTTATTCCTGAGCGCAAGGTTTATCACTAAAAGGAACTAAACCCTATGCAATTAATAACAACAAAGAAAACAAATTTACCTGCCACAGAAGCACCTACCATGACCAGTCTGGAAATGGTGGATTACATCAATGCTGACCGTAAGGCTAAAGCTGAGGCGGAAGGATTAACGTTTCCCTGTAAGAAATATCGAAAGTTACAACATAAGGATTTTCTTAAGAAAGTCCCAAAAGTATTAGGGGAAGAGCACTCAGCGAAATTTTTCGCTCAGTACAAAGACAGCACTGGTCGAGAGCTTCCATGCTACCGATTCACCAAGCGTGAAGCTTGTCTGATGGCAATGAGTTACAGCTATGAACTACAGGCTCAAGTATTCGATCACATGACGGAACTGGAAGGCAGTAAGGATATTAACCTGCTCGATTTCTCAGGATTGACAGACCTCACCATCCAACAAATGCAAGATAGGGTGGCTCATGCTGAGAAGTTTTCATTTGCTGAACATGGGCAGAAAGGCAGTAGCCTGATGACTCTTCGCAAGAGAGAAAAGAAGGCAATCAAGAAAGCCGAGCAACTGGTGAAAGACCTTATCCAGTTCAAGTTGTGTGATTTGGGTGACTTCCCTGATGAAGAAGGTGAGCCTGCATGAATCACGAACAATTTATCGAGAAGAACGTACAGGCCGAGTTAATCAAGCTCGGCTTTTCTTCATCTATTGCAGGTATGGCAAGTGATCGGGCAAAAGAGCATTACCGCCGTTCAGCCTCAGCCAGCCGGAAAGGTAAGTTGTTTGATGATTGTCTGAGTATCGCTAAGGCATGGGCAAGTAAGTATTCGGCAGAGAAACCTAAGAAGTAAAAATACAAAATTCCACAAAGCATCCTCAAACGGGTGCTTGATAGAGGTTTGTGTAAGTTTTGGGCGGGTGTGGTCTCGCTCAAACAGCGGCAGATATAAATAGAGCCAGTTGTTTGTTCTGAATGAGGTGAATAATGAAAGGTCAATTAGGGGTAATTAGCATGGATTTTACCATGCCGTCTCAAGAACAGCTTCAGAAAATAGTGGCTAGTATTGAGCTGGAATATGCGGTGAAAAGAGCACCTATAAATAATATAACTATGTGGAGCATGGAGCGTGAAGCAATTAAACGTGCTGCTGATTTGATTATGGCAAAGGCGAGATTCAACCATACTCCAATCAATAAAGCTCCAGAGAAAGATGTGGATCGTGTTGGTAGCGACACTCAACAGGATACGAAAGGATCAAAACTCTTCAATTACTGGAAGGTTGAAATACATATCGAAGGCCAAGATATGGCTATCGTGGGATACAGCAGAGACGAGATACCATTTAGTACGTATGACAGTGATTATTTAACTATCTACCAGAATAGGAATAGAGTCGACACTATCACCATCCCGCTTAGTAGGGTTATCGCTATCAAGTCTTATGCAGTGACTAAATAAGGAAAGAAAATGGCACGCCCAACTAAATACCAAGAGGCGTATGCCGAGCAGGCACGCAAATTGTGCTTGTTGGGCTACACCGATAAGGAACTGGCTGATTTTTTCGAGGTCAGCGAGTCCACATTAAATAACTGGAAACATGATCACCCTGGGTTTCTGGAGTCCTTAAAAAAGGGGAAGCAGGTTGCTGACGGTGAGGTGGCTGCAAAGCTCTTTCATAGGGCAACGGGCTATGAGCACGCAGAGGATGATATTCGGGTGGTTGAAGGTAAGGTTGTGATTACGCCTACAACTAAGCATTACCCACCCGATACCACCGCAGCAATATTCTGGCTCAAGAATCGGCAGAAGGATAACTGGCGGGATAAGATTGATCATGGTGTCGAGGGCGCTGTTGATGTTCATGTCCTTCCACCACTGAAAAAACTATTCGATGATGAGCAATGACACAGATATAGCAGAATCATATTAATATGACATAATAGCTGGATTCATATGACAAAGGATAAAGTGCGATGGGCTACAGTCTGGATTTTCGAAAGAGAGTACTGGCATATAAAGAC
>NZ_CAWQJR010000016.1:0-12635 GCF_963894935.1 Xenorhabdus sp. PB61.4 | reverse complement strand
GTAATAAAAATGTTAACGGAAAAATATAATAACTGAAGCGGAAGATTTTAATTGTAAATTCAAATTTACTGATGGATATGCTTACTTATTGGGAAGTTTGAAATATGGTATTTTTATATCCGATATTTCAAAGGTAACCAAGAAATAATTTCTGAATTACACAATAATCACTATTGCATAATAGGTGATCCGGAATGCTGTTCACAAGAATATCTTATACCAGTTCAAACAAACATTGCAATTATCATCTTGTTTGAGCAAGAGATTGATCATGTTAAATTATTTGGAAGTAATTGAAAATGAATAAACAGGATAATCTAGATGTCGCATTTTCTGGTAATATAATAAGTAAAGCAGTTATGTTAGCAGAACATATGAATTTATTTGACCACTTTGATAAAAATGGCCGAATAGTTGAATCTGAACTTAGAGATCATTATAAGAAAAAGTCTTCTTATGTTGATGCTGTAATTACGTCTTTAAAAGACGGTGGTATATTGACTGTTGTCGATGGTATGTGCCAATTGCAAATAAGTGTTGAGGAGATAAAAAAGAAATTACCTATTTTCAAATTATGGTTATATGCATATAGAGATTTATTATCTAATCAAGAAGAAATATTTGATGGGAATTACAATGTTCTTCCTTATGATGGTGCTAGTGTAGCCAGATACTCAGCCGAGATAGGTGGGTATTTTATTGATAAACATATGGAAAATATTTTCAGTCAACTTGATATTAGTGGCACCTTGTGTGATATGGGATGTGGCGCAGGTTTGAGGTTGATTAATATTTGTCGCCAATTTGGTTTTAATGGTATTGGTATGGATATTAATGCTAATGCCATTGAGCTAGCAAATAAAAATCTGAGAGAAACATATTCTGGATCGAGTGAGATAAAATTTAAACAACAGGATGTTACTATAATTAATGAGATTAACCCATCCGTTGAAGCTATATTATTTACTTTCTTTACACATCATATTGAGCCAAATGAAAGATTAGAAAAACTACTTAATGATTATCGGAATTTATTCCCTAACCTGAAGTTTATTATTTTATTTGATACTGTTACTAATGAGAAAGGAAATAGCATCAATAATATTTTCGCTAGAGGGTTTGATTATATTCATCGGCTACAGGGGCTTGTACCACGGACTCGTGCAGATTATATGGCAATTTTCGAAAGGAGTTGCCTACATGTAATAGATGAAATAGTACTGGAGGTTGATAATAGCTACGTTTGGCTGTGTAAGGTTAATTGATATGAAAATACTGATCCTAGATTGTGGCACAACAGGGAGTGATTGTGCTCATCATTTACAGCCAGTCTCTTGTTAGCCAATGGCTATTACAATGTCGTTTTGTATTTCCGTTCACATGGGGCGCCAGACAATGATAAACGCCAGTGCCAGTATGCTGGCGTAATTTTGTACTGATTAATCGTATTTTTTTGCTGTTACACGAAAATGTTTAATTCTGGCAAACGTATTTTCCACTTAATGACGGTGATGGTATAAACCGTTATCAATCTTCTTATCCGATTTTCGCTTGTTTTTCCGGTAGGAATGACCAGTGTTGCTCTTTTTTGTTTGACTATTTCCCTGAAGTATTTGCTATCGTAATCCTTATCTGCAATCACAAAATCCGAGGTTAACTCAGGTGTCTTTATTAAACTAAAATCACTCCTATTAGTGAATGCAATGTGTCAGGGATAGTTATTTGTAAAATGTCACCTACCAATGTGAGCTTATGAAATATATAAGAAATATTGGCCTCTGATGAAGTACATCGTCAGGCATTAATAATTAATAAATGTCAACGCATATCAGGACGAGGCATATGTCAGAATGCGTTCAAAACACAACAAAGAAAGTCGTGCAAAAAAATATTGGATGCATTCATATAGATCTTGTATATGAATGATGGTTAACATTTAATTAACACTGACTTGGTTAATATATTCTTAATGAGCACAGCTTATGATGGAGCCAATAATGCAAAAAAAACTGACAGGTATAGAACGAGGCTGGTGGATTGTCAGTCTTGAAAACAGAGTCTGGCTTCCGCAGGGAGACTTACCACTGGGAACTGCCGAGAGCTGGTCATTGCAGGGCCTTGTAGCCTACGCTATCGGCGAGTGGTTGGGAGAAGTAGTGTGGCTTGTCCGTCATAAGATGGCATCAGATATGTATTCTCCCCGCCGGATTGCAGAACAGGATCCTCAATTATTTCAGCTGGTAGGGCGCGGAGTCCAGTTGGCTGAGTTTTACCGCTCGCATCGTTACTGTGGGTATTGCGGTCATGAAATGCAGCAGACTGAGCACGAGTGGGCCTGCCTGTGTCACCATTGCGATGAACGCTATTATCCGCAAATCGCTCCCTGCATTATTGTCGGTATCCGCCGTGAAGATCACATTCTACTGGCACAACATCAGCGCCATCGCAATGGTATTCATACGGTGCTGGCTGGGTTTGTGGAAGTGGGTGAAACACTGGAAGAGACGGTACACCGCGAGGTGATGGAAGAGAGTGGGATAAAAATCCGTAACCTGCGGTATGTGACTTCTCAGCCGTGGCCTTTTCCGCATTCACTGATGATGGGGTTTCTGGCTGATTATGAGAGTGGAGATATTGAGCACGATCCCGTTGAGCTAATCAGTGCGGATTGGTATCGATATGATGATCTTCCCCTGATCCCCGGACCTGATACGATTGCCCGTCGTCTGATTGAGGAAACGGTCGCACTATGTCGTCAGTACTGATAGCGAATATTTACAACTCATGAGAGTTACCCGGTGTTTTATATCGGGTAACTCTCAGTCTTTAACTATACTTGGTTATTTTTGTTCCGTAAGACCCCGGTTTTTCAGCATAGATTCAGTACTTGGTGGCTTACCTCGCCAGTCGATATACAGTTTTTCCAGATCGGTACTATTACCGCGCGATAGTATCTTATCGCGGAAAATCTGACCATTTTCTCTTGTCAGACCGCCATGCTCGGTAAACCATGCAAACGCATCGTCCGCCAGCATTTCTGTCCACAGATAGGCATAATAACCGGCAGCATAACCACCGCCCCAAATGTGTTTGAAGTAACTGGAACGGTAGCGTGGCGGCACGTAGTTGAGATGGATCTTATCTTCTTGCAAAGATGCGGCTTCAAATTTATTCACGTCCTGCTGTGGCTGATCTGCGGCCAGCATATGCCAGTGCATATCCAGTAGTGCGGCTGACAGTAACTCGGTCATTTGATAACCTTTGTTAAACTTATCCGCCTGATTGATTTTATCCATCAGTGCCTGCGGCATGACTTCACCGGTTTGGTAATGTCTGGCGTAATTCGCAAATACCTTGGGATCACGGGCCCAGTATTCATTAATTTGTGACGGGAACTCCACAAAGTCACGGGCAGTACTGGTTCCTGACAGCGTCGGGTATTCCTGATCGGCAAACATGCCGTGTAACGCATGTCCAAATTCATGGAATATTGTGATCACATCATCATACGATAACAGTGCCGGCTGGCCCGGAGCCGGTTTGGTAAAGTTGGCAACGTTGTAAATTACCGGTTTGGTTCCGAAGAGTCTGGACTGATCGACAAAATTACTCATCCAGGCGCCACCGGCTTTATTGTCACGCTTAAAGTAATCGGAATAGAACAACGCCAGTTGTTGCCCGTCCTTATCGAAAACTTCATACACGTGGACATCGGGATGATAAACCGGAATGTCTTTGCGCTCTTTAAAGGTAATGCCATATAGCAGGTTGGCGGCGTAGAACACGCCGTTATTCAGGACGTTATTCAGTTCGAAATAGGGCTTAATCTGGGACTCGTCCAAATCATACCTTGCCTTGCGTACCTGTTCGGCATAGAACGGCCAATCCCATGCTTCCACTTTGAAGCCGCCTTTTTGCTGGTCAATCACGGCCTGAATATCTTTTGCTTCACGTTCAGCGCGTGCAGTTGCAGCAGGGACAATATCACGTAAAAACTTCAATGCGACTTCCGGTGTTTTTGCCATCTGGCTTTGCAGTTTCCATGATGCGTAATCTTTGAAACCCAGCAGCTTAGCCTGCTCAGCACGGATTTTCGCTAATCGGGACAGCGTTTGGCGGGTGTCGTTATCATCCCCTTTTTCAGCCCGGTTCCACGATGCTTCGAATAACGCCTTACGTGTATCGCGATCTTTCAGATCTTGCAGAACCGGTTGCTGGGTCGTGTTCTGTAATACGAACAGCCATTGATTATCCAGCTTACGCTCACTGGCAGCCTGTGCAGCCGCAGCCATTTCGCCATCGGATAGCCCGGCCAGCAGGGTTTTATCCTTAATCGTCAGAGCGCCATCTTTGGTTGCTGCTAACAATTTGTTGGTAAATTGAGTACGCAGGGTTGCCGCTTCCTGATTTAATGCTTTCATTTTTATTTTGTCGGCATCAGATAGATTGGCACCCGCTAATTCGAATTGCTTATAAATGACTTCTACCAGACGGAGCGATTCTGAGTCCAGATTCAGTGTTTCACGCTGCTGGTAAATGGTTTTGATGCGGTTGAACAGTTTACTGTTCAGCATAATCTCATCATTCATTGCCGCCAGTTTTGGTGACATTTCTTCACTGAGTTTTTGCAGCCCGTCAGTCGTATTGGCTGAGGTCATCGCCCAAAATACGTTTGTTACCCGATCCAGCGTCGTGCCGGTTTTCTCCAGTGCGATAAAGGTATTTTCAAAGTCAGGCGGTGCGGGATTATTGGCGATCTTCTCCACTTCTTCCAGCTTCTGTTTAATACCGGCCGTGATTGCAGGTGAGTAATCTGTTTCTTTTATTTTATCAAACGGAGGAGCCTGGAAGGGGAGTGCGCTGGTATAGAAGAAAGGATTATTCTTATCTTGTTGTTGGTCAACTTTATCGGTCACACTTACCTCCTTTATCTGGCCACCTGATACGCTAGTGTGGTCAGAGCCCCGTTTATTTTCTTCGGCTTGTGCCTGAGTGCTTAATGCTAAGCCAATAGCCAGTACTAAAATGGATAAACGCATCAGTCGAAACTCCTCCATGTAAACTTTATAGGTTATTTATCAATAAAAATGACTTTATAAGAGCTTTGAGACAGTCGATTGACTATGGCCGCTTAACGAAAGCCCATGAACGACCGTCAATTAACTAACGTAAACCAATTCATCCAACGATTAACTGAAAAGCGCGAACGGTGAAGGATTATGGCAATGTGAGATACCAGATTGCCTGCGCGCTACATACCTGTAACACAAGGTTAACATAATGAGAGCAATAGACCGGAGTGCCTAGCTCTTGTTCCTGGTTTTGTGAGCCCATACATAAATTTTTTTCATCTTAGGTTGTTGATTGATGACCGAACGTTTATTTATTGGCAGTCACAACGGAAGTTAGGCTTTTGACGTGTTATCATGCGGGCGCTTTTTGTCGATAATCAAGGGAGCCTGTCATGAATGAGTTGAAAAACGACCGTTATCTGCGTGCCTTATTACGTCAGCCAGTTGATATCACTCCGGTATGGATGATGCGGCAGGCAGGACGATATTTACCTGAATATAAAGCAACACGGCAGGAGGCGGGGGATTTCATCTCGTTGTGCAAAAATACTGAACTGGCCTGTGAAGTGACTCTTCAGCCTTTGCGACGTTTTCCTCTGGATGCGGCCATTCTGTTTTCCGATATTCTGACCATTCCTGATGCAATGGGATTAGGGCTGTATTTTGAAGCCGGTGAAGGCCCGCGTTTTCAGTCGCCAATCCTTAACCATGCCGATGTAGCAAAGTTACCTGTTCCTGATCCGGAGATGGAGCTGGGTTATGTCATGGATGCTGTCCGTGCAATACGCAAGGCACTGGCAGGGCAGGTTCCTCTGATTGGTTTTTCCGGCAGCCCGTGGACACTGGCAACCTATATGGTCGAAGGCGGAAGCAGTAAGGCGTTTACTAAGATTAAAGCCATGATGTATGCTGAGCCGACGACACTTCATCTGTTGCTGGATAAATTGGCTGATAGCGTTATTCTATATCTGAATGCTCAGATTAAAGCAGGCGCACAATCTGTCATGATTTTCGATACGTGGGGCGGTGTTTTGTCCCAGCGCGATTATCAGGAGTTTTCCCTGCGATATATGCATAAGATTGTCGATGGGCTGATCCGCGAGCATGAATGCCGCCGAGTACCTGTCACCCTATTTACAAAAGGGGGAGGGCAATGGCTTGAGGCGATGGCTGCAACTGGCTGTGATGCGCTTGGGCTGGATTGGACAACGAATATTGCTGATGCTCGTCGTCGTGTCGGAGATAAAGTCGCCCTACAGGGGAATATGGACCCATCTATGCTGTATGCTCAGCCAGCACGGATTGAACAGGAAGTCTCGACCATCCTGCAAGACTTTGGTACAGGTAATGGGCATGTTTTCAATCTGGGGCATGGTATTCATCAGGACGTTCCGCCAGAGCATGCAGGGGCTTTTGTCGAAGCAGTGCACCGGTTATCAGCGAAATACCATCAATAAAATCTATGTACAACACTAAAGCACTACGTCAAGAACAGATAGAAAAAGCACAGCAGGTGATTCGCCATGATATGCTTCCAGCTTCTTTTATCCCGGAATTCATTGCAGGCGCTGACGTTGGGTTTGAAGAAAACGGCACGATAACCCGTGCCGCCATCGCTGTTTTACATTATCCCACTCTTAAGCTGGCCGAATACCAAATAGCGAGAATGGCGACTGTACTTCCCTATATTCCCGGTTTACTCTCATTTCGTGAATATCCGGCATTGATCGCAGCATGGGGTAAGTTAAACTTACGTCCTGATTTGGTGATGGTTGATGGTCAGGGGATAGCTCACCCAAGGCGTTTCGGTATTGCCAGCCATTTTGGTTTGCTGGTGGATGTTCCGACAATCGGGGTAGCTAAAAGTCGCCTGTGTGGTGAACATGCTCCTGTCGGAGAAGTAGTGGGAAGCCGTCAGCCACTGATCGATCATGGTGAGCAGATAGGTTTGGTCTGGCGGAGCAAAAAAAGGTGTAATCCACTCTATATTTCCATTGGTCATAAGGTCAGTATTGACAGCGCCATTGGTTGGGTTGAACACTGTATGAAAGGATATAGGTTACCTGAACCGACCCGTTGGGCTGATGGAATAGCCTCAAATAGAGCGTTTTTTAGGCAAACAATGCAGAAAAGTCTTTAATTGAGGCGGAAATATGTGGATATTCTTGATTTTCAGGTAAACTTCGGCGCAAATTAGGCATCATGAGTAACGACTAATGTTAAGAAACCCGATTCACCTGAGGTTGGAGAAGCTTGAAAGTTGGCAACATCTGACTTTTATGGCTAGTCTATGTGAGCGGATGTATCCGAATTATCACACGTTTTGCCATCAGACTGAGTTTGCTGATCCTGCACAATATCGCCGAATTCTTGATCTGGTGTGGGAGACATTAGTTGTCAAAGATGCAAAAGTAAATTTTGATAACCAGCTGGAAAAATTGGAAGCCATTATCCCATCAGCAGATAGCTATGATATTTATGGTGTGTATCCAGCAATTGATGCGTGTATTGCATTAGGTGAAGTCATTCATTCGCGTTTGAGTGGTTCAACGTTAGAGCATGCAATAGCCGTCAGTGAAATATCCATCCGTACTGTCGCCATGCTGGAAATGACGCAGGCTGGTCAGGAAATGACAGAGGATGAATTAAAGGCATTGCCTGCCATTGAAGAGGAATGGGATATTCAATGGGAGATTTACCGTTTATTGGCGAACTGCGAAGAACGGGACATAGAATTAATTAAAGGATTAAAGGCTGACCTCCGTGAGTGCGGAGTCAGCAATATCGGCATAAATTTAGAGCAATAAGTTATAAAACGTGACTTAGTGCTTGATTTGCCGGATTTAAAGACTTCACATTTGCCCTCACTCTGTTCTAAATTGAGGGCGAAAAGAAGTGGCTATCGGTGCGTGTATGCAGGGGTGCTGTCAAATCGGCATATCCGTCGCACTCGATGCTTTGCAAACGATAAACACACTGTAAGGATAATCTATGAATAAGACTGAATTAGTTGATGCAATCGCAGCAGGTGCTGATCTGACCAAAACTCAGGCTAAAGCTGCCCTGGAATCAACTTTGGCTGCAATCACCGAATCTCTGAAAAGCGGTGATGCAGTACAACTGGTTGGCTTTGGTACTTTCAAAGTTAATCATCGTGCAGAGCGTACTGGTCGTAACCCACAGACTGGTAAAGAAATCAAAATTGCAGCTGCAAACGTACCTGCTTTCTCTGCTGGTAAAGCTCTGAAAGACGCAGTCAAGTAATCGTATTGCGAAAAAAGAAAAAAGAGGGGAAGTCAACGCCCCTTTTGTTGATGATACAGGGGCTGTTAGCATTGGGGTTAATCTCATTGCTCAGCGCCTGCTCAGTCAAACCGAAAGAACCCACTTTCAGTGCCAGTGGCTTCATTACCGATGGCGGCGTTATCCGCTTATGGCGTCTGAATGATCAAAACAGTAAACCTCAGGTTATCATGAGCGTTTACAGCCCTTACCAACACAAAAACACCACTGTTACTTTCTACGAATACCGTCAGGGTCATTTATGGCAGATGCGCCGCAATGTATTTAATGATAATCCGACAGAGGAAATCCTGCGGTTAGATAAAAACGACAACGTTGTTTTTATGCAACGCGAGTTTGATGGGCATCGCGAGCAACTTTCCAACGATGACATCATCAGGTCATTGTTTGAGGCCAGTCGAATAAAAGAAACCAGCGATGTTCTCATTGCCGGGAAGGTAAAGCTGATGCAGGGGCACTGGCAGAACGGTGAAGTGATTACCTGTTCAGGGGATAAAATATCGATTGAGTTTGACCCTCAGTCACAGGCATGGCTCGAAGAAAGAAGTAAAAACAGTTATGGCATACTCACCATTGCATGGCTGGAGTCACCAGAAGGTAAACAGTTATTGTTAGTTGCCAATGACGATTTTTGTCTTTGGGAGCCGACGAAAGATAAGCTGTAAACCAGTTACTTTCGCCGACTTTTTATTTCTGGCTTTTTTCTGAATATCGTTATTTCAGACGAGCAATAGCACGGTAGCCAATGTCTTTCCGATAAAAACAGCCTTTCCAGTTAATCTTTTCTGCTCTCAGGTAGGCTTTTGTCTGAGCTTCAGCGATATTGTCTCCCAGTGCCGTAACACACAAAACACGGCCACCGGCGGTGACTACGTCTTTATCTTTCAAAGCTGTTCCGGCATGGAAAACTTTTTCATCCGCTTGCGGTTCTTGATTCAGGCCACTAATGATATCGCCTTTAGAGTAATCAGCCGGATAACCGTTTGCAGCTAACACGATACCCAGTGCAGAACGGTTATCCCACTCAGAGGTTTTGCCATCTAACTGGCCTTTTGCTCCGGCAAGACATAGCTCCACTAAGTCGGAACGCAGGCGCATCATAATAGGCTGTGTTTCAGGATCACCAAAGCGGCAGTTAAATTCGATGACTTTCGGTTCACCCTGTTTATCAATCATCAAACCGGCATACAGAAAACCGACATAAGTGTTTCCTTCAGCAGCCATGCCTTTAATGGTCGGATAAATGACTTTTTCCATGACCCGCTGGTGAACCTCATCCGTGACTACAGGAGCAGGGGAATACGCCCCCATTCCACCGGTATTTGGCCCGGTATCACCATCACCTACTCGCTTATGATCCTGACTGGTTGCCATAGGAACCACATTTTTACCATCCACCATGACAATAAAACTGGCTTCCTCTCCATCCAGAAACTCTTCAATAACAATCCGGTGCCCGGCATCGCCAAATGCATTACCTGCCAGCATATCTTTAACTGCGTTCTGCGCTTCTTCTATTGTCATGGCAACAACGACACCTTTACCTGCCGCTAGCCCATCGGCCTTAATGACAACCGGAGCACCTGTTTTTTCCAGATAAGTGAGCGCGGGGTCTATTTCGGTGAAATTCCGGTAAGCCGCCGTTGGAATATGATGGCGAGCAAGGAAATCTTTAGTGAAGGCTTTAGACCCTTCCAATTGCGCGGCGGCTTTAGTCGGGCCAAAAATTGTCAGCCCAGCCTGCTGGAAAGCATCAACTACGCCAATAACCAGCGGTGTTTCAGGTCCTACAATCGTGAGATCAATATGGTGGCTTTGAGCAAATGCCAGTAATCCTTCAATATCTGTTGCGGCAATATCCACATTTTTCAAGTTCGGTTCCAGAGCTGTGCCTGCATTACCCGGAGCGACGTAAACCCGCTCTGCCAGCGGAGATTGTGCCGCTTTCCATGCAAGTGCGTGTTCCCGTCCACCACTACCGATGATTAGTATATTCATTATTATCTCTCGTTATAGTGTTAGTGGCGGAAATGACGCATTCCGGTGAAAATCATGGCAATACCATGTTCATCAGCAGCGGAAATGACCTCATCATCACGAATAGAGCCTCCCGGCTGGATCACACAAGTCACGCCGACAGAAGCAGCGGCATCAATGCCATCGCGGAATGGGAAGAAGGCATCAGAAGCCATTGCACATCCCTGAACTTCCAGACCTTCATCCCCGGCCTTAATTCCTGCAATTTTAGCTGAATAAACCCGGCTCATCTGGCCTGCGCCAATGCCAATAGTCATATTATCTTTGGCATAAACGATAGCATTGGATTTAACGAATTTAGCCACTTTCCAGCAAAATAAGGCAGCCTGCATTTCCTGTTCTGTGGGCTGACGTTTGGAAACAACCTGCAATTCTGCTTCTGTTACCATGCCTAAATCGCGATCCTGTACTAATAAACCACCATTAACGCGTTTGAAATCCAGACCGGCAACTGCTGAATTCCATTCGCCGCATGACAGAACGCGGACATTTTGTTTAGTTGCCAGAATAGGCAGTGCTTCTTTATTAATAGAAGGAGCAATAATAACTTCGACAAACTGGCGCTCAATAATGATTTTAGCCGTGTCAGCATCCAGCTCACGGTTAAACGCGATAATCCCGCCAAATGCGGATGTTGGGTCAGTTTTGAATGCCCGATCATAAGCGGTACGAATATCCGCTCCAATCGCTACGCCACAAGGATTAGCATGTTTGACAATAACACAGGCGGGTTCGGCGAAAGTTTTTACACATTCCAGAGCGGCATCAGTGTCTGCGATATTATTATAGGAAAGTGCTTTGCCCTGTAATTGCGTTGCTGTAGCGACAGAGGCTTCTGTGATTTTCTCTTCTATATAGAAAGCAGCATCCTGATGGCTGTTCTCGCCGTAGCGCATATCCTGCTTTTTAATAAAGTTGAGATTGAGTGTGCGTGGGAATTTTCCAGATGGTTGATCGTTATCGCCATGATAAGCCGGAACCAGTTTGCCAAAATAGTTGGCAATCATACTGTCATAAGCAGCGGTATGCTCAAACGCTTTGATAGCTAAATCGAAACGGGTCGGTTGAGTGAGGGAGTTCTGATGGTTGTCCATTTCCTCAATAATCTTATTGTAATCCTGTGCGTTGACAACAATCGCAACATCTTTATGGTTTTTGGCCGCAGAGCGAACCATTGTCGGGCCACCAATATCGATATTCTCTACAGCATCTTCCAGAGAGCAATCCGGTTTCGCGACGGTCTGGGCAAAGGGATAAAGATTAACGACTACCATATCAATAGGTGCAATCTGATGTTGCGCCATTACGGCGTCATCCTGCCCGCGTCTGCCAAGAATGCCACCATGTACTTTGGGATGAAGTGTTTTCACCCGGCCATCCATCATTTCAGGAAAACCAGTATGGTCGGAAACTTCAGTGACATTCAGGCCTGCCTCAGCCAACAGGCGGGCGGTTCCTCCCGTTGAAAGCAGTTCAACACCGCGATTAGATAAGGCCTTAGCAAATTCAACAATACCCGCTTTGTCAGAAACACTCAGCAGGGCACGACGGATTGGACGAAGCTGTTGCATTGGTGTGATCCCTTGGATTTCATCAAACAAGAATGTGTTATTGAGAAAAATAGTTACCTTTTAGGTCAGAAAAACGCCATTCGAATAAAAAATGGCTTTCCACAATAACATTTCAAAACAAATCGAAAAAAGCACATGGCGATTTTTTCCACTGAGATTGTAACGCAAACGTTTGCGTGATGCTCGAGAATTTTTAGTAAAATATCGGTCTGTTGATAACTCTGTGTTTAACTTGGTATAAAGTGGCGTTTTGCTGTGTAATGCAGCAAACGATAATTTTTTTCAAAAAAACTATTGTCAGGGCCGAAAAACTCCCTATAATGCGCCACCACTGACCGACGCTGAGCTGCAACACGCCGCGCAGGACAGCGGAAGGAAAGCGAAAATAAACGCTTGACTCCGGAGGCAAAAAGCGTAAGATACGCAGCCTCGCAACCCGGAACGAAAGGTTCGGTTGCCATTGCTCTTTAACAACTTAATCAGACAATCTGTGTGGGCACTCGCAAGACACTATCGACATGCCGAAAGGCAAAAAAGATTAAAGTCTTGAAGAGTGACTGAAACAGTTAATTCATTACGAACTAACAGTAACGATTCTTTGAGCATCAAACACTTTTAATTGAAGAGTTTGATCATGGCTCAGATTGAACGC
>NZ_CAWQJR010000015.1:0-12733 GCF_963894935.1 Xenorhabdus sp. PB61.4 | reverse complement strand
ATAAGTGTTCAATCAGAGTCATAGGTCAGCAATGAGAAGGAAAATAAATCTCATTAGATCATGTCATTTGCCTTCATTCAAGAAATGCTAAAAAAGTATGCTCGCACCCTGGCCGTTTGGTGAGGTTTAATGAAAGGGGATCAAGGAGTGGGTGATCAATATGGGACTTATTCTTCACGGGGTAAAGCCCCCTGTTATGATGCTGGAAACATGAGAACAGGATACTGATAAATCTTTGCGTTTTGGTGCGGAAATCTAGCCTTCCCCCTCACGGCACGAGGGGGGGGATAAAAAGTATCCTACGATTTTGATATCTTATTTAGCCTACTGCGTAGATCTGCGGGAGCAATATAATGAGTTGCTCGCCCTATTTTTGTGGGAAGAAATATCTTCATTGTTTCAAGTTCTTTCAGTAATTTTCTGGCTGTATTTTCGCTAACATCATATAAATTTTGAACCGATTTCACTTTAAATAATCTTCCGGGTTCTTTAACACCTTTTTTAATTAAGTCTTTCTGAATGAAATTCAACTTATTTTTATACTTTGAATTTTCCAATATATTAACAATTTCATGAAATTCGTTTGTTTTTACTTTCAAATACTCTTGTAATTCATCAAACGCACTTAGAATAATATTCACATTAAAATCGATGAAATAAGTTAGATCCCCATAATCTTTTTGAACATAAAGATATGACATACCATAGTCTTTAGCATGCTCCTTGATGACCTTACTTATTGAGATATACTCGAAAATATCATATCCGTTCTTTAGCATATACCAATAAAATATTGCCCTTGCAGTTCTTCCATTCCCGTCTCTGAAAGCATGTTCATACCCTATCATAAAATGAAGAATAATCGCTTTTATTACTGGCGGTATAAATTTCCTGCCATCCTCTCCATCATGATTTTCGTTAGCAAAAGCACATATTTCTTCTAATCTGTTTTCTAACTCTTCATGGTTTGGCGGGTAAAATAATGGATTATCATCATTTCCAATATAGATATCATTACTGCACCTAAATTCCCCCGGTATATTTTCGTTTTCAGATACACCATGAGTCGCTATTCTGTGAAACTCAAGCATTAGATCCCTTGTAAGGGGTTCTTGTTTTCTTTTATCCGCTAACCTTAATAACCTATAATTATTCAGAATCATTCTCTCATCAGGCGTGCTGGGTGCTAATTCCTCCTCTAGCATCTTTTTTGCATCAGCCCGGGTAGTTACTGCACCTTCCAATTGAGCGCTGGTGATAGCTTCTTCCATCAGTAAAGATGAAACTAAATAATTCTGTTGAACATGACCAGATGCTTGAGATCCTGCGATTGCGGCAACCTTACCTGCACCAAGTTGTACAATTTTATGCAACTTTGGTTCCAGCGAATCATGTATGCAAAAATGAAACTCATTTCCGTTTTTATCAAACAAGCCCATGCTTTTTTTTGCCTGATCTCTACGGAACTTTACCGCATACCAGATGTTTTTAGCTTCTTTGCTGGGAACTCGCCATTTAAGTTGACTCCAATGGAGGTATCTTCCTTGCTTATCAACAATATTGTATTCGCTGAGGTATTCCCCGAATTTAATAAAATCAATACTTGTAAAATCAAGCTTAGGTGATTGTTCTACAGGGTGTTTAGCCATATTACCTCAGATTTTAAAATTTGATGTATAGATAATTATGGCGTAAACCTTTAAGGGGATCAATATGAATAAATTAGTTCTATAAACTCTGGTGCTGTGGCAAAAATAAGTAAGATCAACCACTCAGATAAAGGTTGAGTTTTTCGCCTTCTAACTTATTGATATTTTTATTCATCCTCACTTTGAGAAAAAGCAGCAACCATAGTGATCCCCCGCAACAGTTGGTTAACTCCCTAATTCTTGTGAGACCGTCACTTTTGCCTTACGGTATAGCAGAATAACCATAATTTGACGTAGCCTACCTACTTCATAAGTAATGCAGTCTTGTCATTCATGCTAAAACGTTATGTCATATTATTTTGGTTCTGCTATAGAGTAATCCCCGATATGGGAATTCCCATTACGGAACAATTAACACTCTATGTTCAATAACGGGTATTCGGAACAACATTTCAAATACACACCTCACTAAATCACCTATCACCTATCACCTTTCAAATTATAAGCCTTGCTATAGTCGTAATCCGATTGAGATTGAAATTTGACCTAAGTAAGGTATCCGGTGAGTTAACAGAAGAACGAAATGACCTTTAACAAATAATTAAGTGAGGTGTTTATGTCTGACGTTAATAAGCTGGATCTCAAGTGTCCATTTAATCCAGACCAATATAATATTGGCGATGACAATATAACTGTCCCAGCCGGTACTTCTGCATGGGCGCTGAGCCTCGTGTATTTGGGAAAACAGGTACACCGTAGCGGTTGGAATGCTCCTATAGAGCACATGCGTCTTACTCATAAATCAGAGGTTGGTAATACAGATGATGGGGATGCTTATATTGAGAAGAGTGATAAAAACGGTTATTGGTCTCGCTGGACTCCAACACAAGAAGATTTGTTAGCTTGCGATTGGCAGTTGTTGGAATCGGCATGCCCAAAAGATAGCATGCTGGTTTTTGATCTTAATTTGGGAACTCTCAAGGTCGATTCAGATCGAGGCCAAATATGGGGATACCAAAATTTTGGAACTAACACCGGTATTTTAAATATAATCCAAAATAATATAGGGATTGTCAATATATTACAGTTTGATATGTGGATAGATAATTATATTGGAATGAAAACATTAGAGCTTGCAGTATCTACTGATGAAAAGAGTGATCTGGAAGTAAAAAATTTATTTATGAACAACCTCTATATCACAGTAGATCGAGTTACCTATAAATTAGGTTCTCCAAACTCTTGGGGGCAACAAGGTCGTTATACACGTAATGCTCATTATGACTACAATAGCAATATTGTAAAAAAATTAGGCGAAATATTAAAACAGACAGGACAAACCAAACGTTTCTGTTTAACTTGGCGTGATGAATAATTCACCCAATTATACATTCTGAATTCAAGGGGGCTGCTTAATGTGGCCTTTTCACGTAAAACCACCTTTAACACCTTGATATCCCTTATCTCCTGCATGGTGCAGGTTTAGCGCTATATTACGTTTCTGTTTCAAACGGATGCAATGGAAACGAACACAGAGGCTACCCTCTTTAAGAGGGTTGGCTAAAAGTAGCTCAGTATGTTTGATATGCCTACCTGCTACCTTGGTCCTCACTTTGGCGGGTTAATCAGCCAAACTTTCGCCCAATGAATCCGCTAAAAGAGAAAGTTGATTTTCCCGATTTGAAATCGGATAACGCATTGCCACTTTTGAATAATCGACTATGAAATTCAAGTGTATCAGGAGCCAGAATCAATAAAGCTGCCATCTTTAAGCGATAAAGTGAAATCTTCCCAACCTCCAGGAGGATCCCACTCACCCGAACCATAAATCACATTGTCTTCAATATCGTGAATAAGAACACCATCAATTGCACATCTCTTAGAGCGCCAAATAATACCTGTATGAATATTTATCAGGAACGTGTAACAGAATGACGTAACAAGAAAATCATCACTAAGCGTTTCAGAGCGAATGTTAGGAACTGAATATAAATGCCCTACATAGTCGTTTAAAAATATACTCTTTATACGATGTGTTTCTATGTCGAATAGATGAACATGCCTACCATGTAATATAGCTATTTTTTGTTCGCCAATTAGAATTTGCTTAAAGCATTGTTCACATAAAAAACCATCTTTATCAATTTCAGTATAAACATTGAGAATCAGGAATAACTGGTCATCTTTATAAATGGAAACTCTCTTGCTCAGTGAGCAATCATCTGCAAACTGATTAATATCTATACGCGGGATAGACTCATCAAAATGGCAATCAACACCGCAAAACTCCGCACTATATCCCATAAGTACATCCTGTAACTAACAAGAGAAAGAACTTCATGATACTGACTTGGTAGATAAACACTATTGGTCTTTAAGCGTCATCTATTTTTATTGCTTATTCTGGCTTTCAGGAACCGCCAAATTTCAGGGGAGTAAAGGACTACTATCAGAACTGACAATAACAGCATGAATTTGAACTCCAGACTGAACCCTCACGGACAAAGGTCACACGATTAAAGGCGACTGACAGCACCTGTACGGTTTCCCCGTTCTTGTGAGCGTAATAGTCATGGGGTTCAGGGTTGCGCATAATTCACCCCCTGACGGGAAACGAATATCAGGGAAGAGATACCCGCCAGTAGACGGGCTTCACCTTCGCTATCTGCCAGTACCGTGATAAGGCGCACCGGGTGAATATCCACCAGCCGTGGATTGCCTGATGCAATTAGGAATGTAAATTTGAGGCGAGTTTGGGTAAGCTGTGGGGTAGCCATAGCGTAAGTCTCCATTACGTTGTTGGTTAGCCCTCGTCTGGTACTGGTAATACCATTCGGGGGCGTTCTTTTTTCTGCTATTATGAATCTTAAGTGTGCACCACTATAGACATGAGAAGTGGTGTTCGTCAACACTATTATTTTACATTTTTTAATGTATACTGTGCACCACCACTTTATCATGGAGTCATATATGCCAACAGCAGACGTAAATAATAAATCACAAAAACTTGTATCACGTGTTCCACACAAAATAGTTGAGTTAATGGAAACAACAAAAGAAGCGGGTGAGAGCACAGGTAAGTACATTGTTGCAGCTATCAAAACAGAGGCCAAACGCCGCCAGCGCAAAGCCAAAGCATCATCTGAGCAGTAAGTAACCTCGTCAAAATTATTGACTTGGTTATCGGTATCGATACACCTGAAGAGGTGTGCCCAAAATAGAAGAGTTAAAGCAAGGGATTAAGTCGTTTTGTCCAGCCCCTTGCGCCCAAGCAACACATTGAAAGGAAATGAGTTTATGATTTTTGTCCAGCGTGAAAGTGCGCTAACTATCACAACCTATGCTCGATTTCCTTTTTACCGCCGCCATCGCGTTCTACCTGCTCTATGAAATGAACCTTCGCCGAAATAGGAAACCAGCCCACCGAAGGCTCGCCAGCCATAACTGGTGACCTCGAAGGCTCATTTCGATAGGGTTAGGTTCGGTGTAATTGAGATGCGCTTTCGGTGCGCGGTGAAAATAAAAATGCCACCAGTTCGTATGCGTAGGGTACGCGGTGAGAACGAAGTGGCAGCATGAGTTATCTGTATTCCTTTAACCACTCAGGGAATGGGTAAAGAAATATTGGGATTAGTTTTGTGCATTAACTGAGTATTAATAATTGTTCATTTATTATTCAATAAGGATAAGGTTATTAAACTTATCCATTTCTTGATAATAACGTTTTGACTGGGTAGTAAAATGAAAAAATATCTTCTTCTTTTCCTGTTGATGGGGTCAGCAACTTTAGCCTCAATGCAAACTTATGCCAATACACTCGCCATTGACTGCAAATTAGATCCCGATACGGGAGATATAATTTGCAAACTCTAATAAAATCAGTAGGACGGTAGCACTCCCGCCGTCCTTTCATCCACACTGCGTCCTAACATAATCCTGCAAATATCTCAGTTTTGCCCGGTCGTTGATGATGCCTTCTCGGATATCAAGAACAGCTTGTCCAGTTTCTCTACTGAGTTCGACGGTGGTTGCATCGCCCACGCTGACGGAGGAAGCGGTTTCAGACACGGGACAGGTGGCCTTGATGCGCAGCTTGCGACGACCAGCGGCAACATCAGTCCGAAGAGTATCAATTTCAGTCTTGGCATTGGCGAGTTTCTTATGTAGATTTCGTCTAATTTTGCAAGTTGTTCAAGACGCTCTTGCTGCTTATTGATGGTAATGACCTGTTCGTCATACTGTCGCTTTAACCTACGGTATTCTTCTGCCTTGTCCTGATACTCACTGTAAGAACCAGAACAAGCCAGAGACAATCACCAGGGCACTTAGGGTGAAGTACTGGCTGTTGAGTTTCATTTCACCCGCCTTATTGGGTTCGTGTTGTTTTACCCTTACCTGTTTCAGCTAGAACAAGATCAAGAACTAAGTCGGTAGCCTGCCCGATTAAGCCTCTTATCTTGTTTTCATGTTCAGGTCTGACCTTCTTCCATTCATTGAGTCCCGTACCAAACACACTAGCGAGCTGCTTGTCTCTTTTTAACTCAGCACAAGCCTGATTCAGTTCTTCCATCACGTTACGTTTACGGGGATTAACAGCGATACCTTTTGTCCAGTACTCATAAAGCACGTCGTCGCATTCGCCCTGATAGCGGATTACTTTATCCCTAATTTCAGGCTTAACTTTGTTTGGGCTGATGGTTGCTAACCAACCTGCTAGCTTACGGAGAGCAAGGCAAGTCATTAACTGCAAACCACCTTTTGTAGGTGTTGGGATTTCCTCAACCCCTTTTTTAAAGCGTTGTTTTAACTTAGTATATTGCCCTGCCCAGTCCATTCCCATACCTTCAACAATGGGTCTCATTGGCACGTAAGGCTCATTGTTGTATTCCACAACATAAAGTTCATCGTCATAAAAAGGGACTGTAATTGTATGCATCTTGCGTATTCCTATAGAAATAAGAGCCTGCTGACGTAGAAATATCGCCCATGAGAGGTCGCCACCTAGCGATACATCTCAGGCTCTATTTCGATAAGCTCATGATTGGATTTAGCGCACGTCAGTACGCCGATAAAAAGAAGCCCCGCAAAAGCGAGGCTCAGAATTCAATGTGGTTTTTCGAATATCACGTAGGATCTCATGACAAAAACATCTGGCGTTCAGATGTCCTGCGCTTAGTCAGACCACTCATCACCTTACCTGCTGCCTTATTCCATCTCTGGAACTCATCGGCTGCCCCTTGGTAATCACCGGCATTGAGCTTCTTCAACAAGGTAGAACGGACAAAGTTACCCGCACCACAATTGAAGATGAACGAGCACAGCGCATCAAACTGACCCTGAGTCAGTGATACCTTCACGACTGATTCAAGGGTAAGGTAAATAGGCTGAAGGTCATCATGCAGGAATGCTTCGGCCTGCTGTTCGGTGATAATTTGCCCTGGCTTGACGTCTTTTGTGTGACCATAGCCGATTGTCCACGGAATACCACCTGTCGCCGGATCGGGATAGGCTTTCAGTTTCAGGCCTTCATATTGCTTGATGAGGCTCAATCCGTTCTCGCTGATTTTCATCTGTGTACCCCGAACTTGTTTTTAAAGAAGGTAAAGACCGCATCAAGCATTGACCCAATCTTCTTGGTACCCAAAAAGCCAATGAGGACACCGAAGAACTGAGCCAGACTCAGCGGTAACTGTGCATACTCCAGCGCGTTAATAATCCCCACACTGATTGCCGCACAGATAAAGGCTTCAACTAATGAGGCTTTCCAGCCTGAGCCATCCCTTTTCTCCCGGGCAAATGCGGTCGATGCCGCCAGAAACATTCCACCCAAAAAAGGAGCATTGATAATTAACCAGTCCCAGACATGCGCCCATAACTCCGTGTCTTTTTCAGTCATACGCATATTTCCACCCCATCAGAACTATGGGCGTCCGTGGGGTGAGTCTGTGGTCGCCCCTGTGAGTTGTAGTAAATAGGATGCCAACCGCAATAGGAGATACTGAGGTTATGGGTGTGATTGCGGTGGCATAAATAGAAAAGGCCGCATTCAGCAGCCTTGAATTCAGGGTGTAGATTTATTTCCAGTTGAAGCAAAAATGAATTGGAGTTGTATTGCCTACGTTTTGTTTCAGGAAGTCGCCTAAATTTGGCGCATCTGAATTGCTACTATATGTTCCGAAGAATTCAAATTTTTGTTGACCTATCATACTTCCAGGGATAGCACTCCCAAGATGATAAGATGCTCCATCGACAGTCACAGTAAGCTCTTTTTGAAGTAATGTTACCATCTTCTGATAGCTGGATGGATTGGTATCAGAGGACACTCTAATATCTATGTTCGGGCCGGAACTATCCCAAACGAAATATGAAAATTTCATAATATCAGTTTTATTTTTGAGATTAGTTAAAGTACCGAAAGGATTTGCAGGGTTGAGTTCATTGTCAGCAAGATATCCCCACATCTGTTCTGAATCAGGCCATGTCCAAGTCCCTATCTCAAGATCAAAAGACAGCATGCATTCAACTGGTTTTGGTTTTATCTTCACTAGATTCCAATCGCAAGACATCATATCGTCTTGCGTAGGCTGCCAAGATGTAAGTTCACTATTTTTCTCAACTATCCCTATCTGAGGCGGAATATTTTTACCATCATTGCTCGTTGAACTAGGAATAAGTTTTATATATTCACTAGAGGGACTCCAACCATCACGACGAACCCAATGCCCTAAATACACTTGAATTATTGCCCATGGAAAAGTACCGACTGGGGGTAAACCGTCAACTTCAAATTCAACATTAACGGCCTTCGTTTTCTTAACCTTATATTGCTCAGGATCAAACGGACATTGTTTATTATCCAGCTTATTAACATCAGACATAAACACCTCACTTTATTATTCGTTAAAGGTCATTTCATCCTACTGCTAACTAGCCAGTTAATATTACTGAGGTCAGATTTTTATCTCAATTGAATAGCCTGTAACAGAATCAATACACCTTAAAATAAGGTGGCGCATTATAAAGTTTGTCTGTTAGTCGAGTGCGTAATTCAGTGAGGTGTATATTTGAAGTTTGGTGCTGATAGTAAAGCCTCGTTTCGTGAGGCTAACGGTCAGGGATATCACACTGACACCGGATGCAAGATAACATTGCCACAATGGAAATGTGTTTTGCGTTCTATAGGGATCGAGGTGCTGCTCATATCAACCAAAATCACATCTAACACACTGATTTAAACATGGTATATGGTGCTGCTCGACCCTGATTGACTTGTGGAGGCAGGTGCTGATCTCCTGCATCGGTTTCTAGATACTCTCAGGGGCTTAGCCTAATCCGCAGAGGCCGCCTCTAGATGGTGTGCGGTACATCCGACAGTCCATACACTGCCAATCAGCCTTGGCATTCTCCACAAGGGTTAAGATGCCTTCTCCATGCTAAGCAAGGATAACAAGTGTTATCAAAAGGCACCTTACCGTTGTGGAAAACAAAAAACCCCGCACTGGGCGAGGTTTAAATATTCGTAGTGAGTATAGTTACAAGTTCCCACCATTTAAAGATGATGGACCAAGGCCGGACAAAATGCAACTGTTTATTTTGTTACCTCATTAAATGCAACTTCGGCGCGCTGTTGTTCTGAGTAGCACTTCTCCACCAACTTTTGGTAAAACGGTTTCCAGTTACGCCGCCATGTTCTTTCGTTCAGTTCCGGCAGGTAGACTTTGATTGCAGTATAAGCGACTGACGAAGGTACTTTGCTGTACCCCCTCCCTGAGCAGCGTGGGCAGATTTTATGCACTGGTGCGCCTTGCAATGCAGTCTTTTCCTCATCGAGTACTAAACCTCGCCCCTTGCAGCGACACCGATTGATAGAATACCTTTACCCCATGCGCTTCATCATGGTATTCATAGCCATCTCACTAAGAGGTTTTTTATAATCTGTTCGGCTGGGAAATACATATTGATAATCACCGCTGATTGGAATTAGTTGTTGAAGCAGAGTCATTACTTGATCGGACAAAGGCACACTATGCGGTCTACGCATTTTCATTCTTTCGGCAGGAATTTGAATAAGCCTTTTTTCCAGATCAACTTCACTCCACTCTAACTTTCTTAATTCACCGGGGCGCAATCCCGTGATAATTAAAATTCTCAGTGCGTGTCTAACAATCTGGCTGCCCATGTGTTTATCAATGGATTTCAGGAATTCGGGTAACTCGTCAACATCAAGGTGCGGATAATGCTCTCTTTTATGAGGAATAAAAGCACTGGCAAGATCAGTGGCGGGATTATATTCAGCTCGACCTGTGATAATTGCATACTTCCAAACTTCACCACAACGCTGACGGACTTTTTTTAATTTCTCTGTAGCACCCCTTTTTTTCCATTCTCGTAAGAACGTCCAATAATTCCAAGGGTTTTATATCTGCTATTGGCCTATCACCAATATAAGGGAAGACATCATTTTCAAAAGCACTCATCATGTCAGCACGATACCCTGCCGACCACCTATCTTTGCGTTTTTCGTATCATTCAAGAGTGATTTTTTCAAAAGTGTTTTCAGACATTATGGTGCTTTCTCGCTTCTTCTGTTTCCTGTCTTAAGAAGGATTAACGCCACCAGCAATCATAGAGCGGTACTCTGCGGTTCTTTTCCTTGCTTCCGCTAAAGGCACTTCAGGATAAGTACCTAAAGATAGCATTTTTTGCTTACCTTCAAAACGATAACGGAGTCGCCAACCTCTGGAGCCATTCGGTTCTATTAACAACCAAAGCCCATTTCCATCGGAAAGAGTATAAGCCTTTGCTTCTGGCTTAGATCTCTTAATTGCCACGTCTGTTAGCTTCATCATTTCACCCATGTGTATAGGAAGATGTATAGGAAAAACTATACACAAAACTATACACAATTTCATGTCGCTTTCAGGAGATGTTAGGAGATATCAGGAGACTTGAGCCTGTTGTTATTAGTTGATTTTACTAGGAAAAATAGAGGAGGAGAGCGCAATACTGGCATGTTAACATATTAATATTTAATGAATTAATTTTATCAAAAATGTCACATACCCCCAGTTGTACCCCCACATTATTTTGCTACGTTAAATCTGGTCGATTGTGCGTAGAAATTAGATTTATAACTTTTTAATCATCACGTTAAAGCAAAAAAGCCATGAGATTTGAAAATGGTCACATTTGGCTGCCATTTCACGCTCAAAGCTTCATATAAACATTTATCATTTTTACGAACTAGATCACAAATTAAAACAGGTTATTCCTATGGCTTAGAGCGGGCTTTCCTTTCTAATAATTCTCCAGTATGAGAATCGAAATAACGACTTGGCCAGATTTCTGAGGGATGGATGCCAAGATAATCAGCAATTATCCATTCGCCTTTAGGCCAAGGCCTACTGAATGCGTTTGCTAGTGTAGATGAACTAAGTCCTGACTCACGAGAAACAGCCGCTAAAGTTGTACCGCGTTTACGTAATGCGGCAATAATATCGGCCTGATGCCAATCATTTTTAACATTGTTATTCATTCCTGCTACCCCTTCCATTAACTAATATTGATGGTGGCGATTCAGACAGGGTTCGCAGTACCGGTAACGTCCAACCGGCGAGGCCAAAGCCTCCCCCGCCTGAATCACCATTGAAAGGGTGATAGCAAGCACACTGGTAGAAATTTCCTACCAGTGTGGACGTTAATTCAAGGCTGCGAAACCCTGACCAATAGATTTTGCTAATGGCGGAGGAACTTTAACTGATTGTTTTATCTGAATCAATAACTGGACGACTAAGTTTTACGACTATAAACCCGCTCGACATATACAGACAGCGATCCGAATGCTTAATACTTCAAGCAACCAGTCCAACAATTTTTTTACTTATACCTGACAACATGCAATCTCTGGCGCGCGACAGTTCGGACAAAACAAAAAATACTGCTTTGCCCTTGACCGATATCTGTGCGCCAGAGTGAACGCAAGTTGAGGTATTGCGGGGTATCGGTTGAGTACACAGTACTGCCGCCTGCGTTTGCAGGTCATCCCCACCGGCTAAAGGCCAGCCTCGATATCGTCAATTTCTCCTTTTGATACTTTTTCAATCTATAAAATACAGTGTCAGATTCACTGGGTGGTTAATCAGGCCGGAGCCTGTCAGGATTGCGTGGTGCTTGGCTGTGGCGTCACTTTCAGCGGTAAACCGACAAAAAGTGACGCCTTGAGTTCTGTGAACAATCAGCAAAAATCGTGCGAACATTGAAGTGCTATCAGGCACAGCAAAACGCCGTAAGGTTAAATATCAAAACGGTAGTCATGTTAATGGATTAGCTGTAGAAAAATTGTCTGTTGAATAATTCAAACAGGGATAGGTAAAAGTATGAACGGATGCGCAAAAGCTATCCTGTTGTTCATTGAAGAAAAATAGGATTTATGTTGATTTGAAATTCCAGTGTATGAACCCACGTTCACTACACTTTGGTAACAAGATAAAGATATCCTTTTGGGTTATCTATTAGTTTAAGAGATCTTCATTGCCAGACGAGGGTTTAGGTGTCTTGACAATATCTGCTTCCAAAGGTGGGCAGATGTACCACGATTCTTGCTCTCTCTTTCAGGCTACGAGAGTTTTTTTGCCATTATGGCTGACCATCTATGATGGTGAGTAAGTTCCACTAATATACTGTATGCTTTTGCTAACAGCAATAAAGAAAAATAATAAAAAGCAACTTTTTCACACATTGACACCCCATAAATTTCATACCACTACGTTAAAATAATAAAGATGATATAAATCATAAAAATGATTTTTTGTGATCTGGTTCAATTGGATTTATTAAATATAACTATGTATATTATCTATAATGTTCAATTTAAAATGACATGGTAAAAACATGGGATATCTTAAAATAAGAAACGTAGCAAGCTATCATAAAACTGAATATTTAGAGTTGGATTTATCAAAAAAAATAACTTTAATATATGGTCAAAATGGGAGTGGGAAATCAACTATCGCAGGTTATTTTAATCATTCTAACTCAGAGAAATATAAAGAATGCAAATCCAATTTAAATGAAAACTATAATTA